>DYRQ01000025.1 GCA_020718645.1 Verrucomicrobium spinosum | reverse complement strand
AAAAACACCATCCATTTTCTTTGAGATGAAGCAAGGCCCATGAGGTCTATACTAGGGTTTCGTTGACGATCTGTTCCCAGCCAATGTTTTTACTTTTTGCCCTGAACACGAGCCATCCACGGCTCCTCTTCAAGAAGGTTCCATCAAAGGTGAGAGCCTCTGGATGTTGAGATGCTGAGATAACTTTTTTGGGAGGCTCGTAGCGGTCGAAGATTCTCCTGTCGTGGAAATATCCACGCCGTATTTTACGCTCAATTGCTGCAAGGTTTGTTGGCCAAAACTGTAGTCGTGATAGGCACGAGCCACCCACCTTTTTTACCCCTTCGAGCGACCTCCCTCACATGCCTCCATCCATTGCATTTCCAACGCTGATAACCATTCCGCTTTCCGTCTTTTGTCCTCTTACCGTAACCGCAAATAGGGCACATTTAAAACATGCGCTGAAGTTTTTTATTTTTAACGCAACACTATCAATTGTTTGCGCATATTCCACCCACAAAAAACGCCTGTTATGCCGGATTTTCCAGGATGGATAAGTAGAGTAGCACAGGCGTCCCGCCTGTGTCATCAGTGTGCATCGGAGTTCATCAGTGGTAAAAAAATCTGCACGAATCAGTGCAATCTGCGGATGATACTTTTCGAGGTGTCAGTGGACGGACTCGTCCTGTGGCGAGCCATCGGATTACTCGGATGGGGGAAAGGGGGAAATATCTCACGCGGAGACGCGAAGGCGCGGAGGGGAAAGCAGAATTCTTGGACAGGATGAACAGGATTTTTCAGGATGGGGGAAAGGGGATAATCTCACGCGGAGACGCGAAGGCGCGGAGGGGAAAGCAGAATTCTTGGACAGGATGAACAGGATTTTTCAGGATGGGGGAAAGGGGATAATCTCACGCGGAGAACGGAGGGTGGGCAGGCTTCGCCTGTTTTACATTATTGGTTGCCTGTTTGTGCGAGTATTATGTCATTCACCAGCAAAACACAGGCTGGAGGTCTGTGCTACTTTTCGGGAAAGTTTAGGCTTACTTAGACTCTGTGCTTGGTCGGGGATGCTGAGCTTTGTTGCCTGAAGCTTGGCGGGCAGGGCGGAGGATGTCTGCTTTGATTCTATCCAATATACCGTTGACGAATTTGCCTGACTCGTCGGTGGCGCCGTATTGCTTGGCTAGTTCGATGGCTTCGTTGATCGAGACAACTGGGGGAATATCCTCGCAATGGAACAATTCGAATAGGGCGAGTCTCAGGACGAGGTGGTCGAGCACTGCGAGGCGGGACAAGTCCCAGTTATCGAGCACGGGTTTGAGTTTTTCATCGGATTCGGTGGCAGTGGCTATGGTGCCGCGGATGAGGCGTTCGGCGAATTCTCGGATTTGAGGGGAGGCTTTGTCGTTGCGAACCCACCAGAGGCGCAAGCCTTCGTCGAGTTTTTCGGCTGGGTTGATCTCGTGTTGGTAGAGAAATTGGAGGGCGCTAACCCTGGCATGGCGGCGGTAAGTCATAGGTGGATTAAATCTTGAGAGCGGCCATTTCGAGAGCTGTGCGGGCGGCTTCGGCGCCGCGGTTGAGTTTCTTGCCCATACACCGCTCTTTGGCTTGGGCTTCCGTAGAGACTGTGAGCACTTCGAAAGCGATTGGGATTTCGAATTCTAGAGAAAGTCCCATACAGGCTTCTGCAACTTGCGAGGCGATCAGATCGGCGTGATCTGTCTGTCCTTTCCAAATAACTCCCAAGGCGATCAGGGCGTCCCAGCGGGCACCTTTTTTCTTGGCCAGTCTCAGCAGAGCTAGAGGGATTTCGAAGGCTCCTGGGACGCGAACAGCAGTGGTCTGATGGCCATCCAGTGCAGCGAGAGTGGATGCCAGTAGGGCGTCGGTGTAGCGATCGTTGAACTTGGAACAGACAATGCCGATTTTCATGGGTGAATAATATGGGTGGAGGGTGTTGTTCAGGGAAGATAAAAAAGGCCGCACCTAGAGGCGCGGCCCTGTGGGAAAAACCCTGTGACACAGTTTAGATGTCGGGGGAGACAGCCTTGATGTCCAGCTTGGTGGAGGACTCGCTGCCGCCGACAGACATGTTGCCATCGGCTTTTTTGAGAACCCAGTTCACGCTTCCGTCCACGCGCAAGACATTGATGCCAGCGCCGCCGTGGATTTGGGGGATGGCGCCCGTGGCTTTCCAGCCTTTTTCACCGTCGGCTTGGAGGCCGCCGGAGGTGGGGTTCCAAGCGAGAGGATCGGTGGATTCGGAACCTTCGGTGTGACCTGCGAAATAGGCGTAGGAGTTTTCGCGTTTTTCCAGTGCTTTGGCATAGTCAGGGGCTTTGCCGATCTCGTTGTCAGGTTTTTTGAAGAGGGTGACGCCTTGGGTGAAGAAAATGCGCTCGTCTTTGAGGACATTCGCGCCGAAGAGAGCCCTGAAGGCCTCGTTGGCGTTGTTAGCGTCTGCGGCTTTCATGTCCGACATCTCTTTGCCGGTATCCCATTTGATGGGGTAGAGACCATCGTAATCGTTGGCGAAGAGTTTGATCGAGGTGCCGATCTGTTTGAGATTGTTCACATCAGCCACTTTAAAACCTTCGCGCCTGGCGCGCTGCAGTGCTGGTGTAGCCAGACCTGCGAGGAGGGCGATGATCGAGATAACGACTAGGAGTTCTACTAGGGTGAAACCGGATTGGCTGGTTGGCGGTGTTTTCATAGCGCCACCAGATTTATATTTTTTATTGTAAAAGGTCAAAGCCAATATCGCGAGAACGAGAACAACTGCTGTAATAATCCAGAGCAGGTAGCCGCTTTCGGTCTGGGTGCTGACTTGCGCCTCGCCCAGCGCGCCGATTCCACCGCCTGCACCCGCCTTCTTATCTAGGTCGGCAACATTCAGTCCGCCCATGGCGTTGGTGATGGCGTTGGCCGGGTTTTCAGCATTGAGCCCACCGCCGCCTTGGGCTTCGCCTTCGGTAGAGGCTTGCAATCCGCCGCCGCCTGTGGCCTCACCAGACTGGTTGATCTGGAGACCGCCACCGCCTTGGGCTTCTCCTTGCTCCTGTCCCTGCAAGCCGCCGCCGCCGGTGGCTTGGCCAGTGCCGGGAGCTGCGATGCCGCCGCCGCCTTGGGCTTGTGCGAGCAAATCGTGTGGCTGCGAGAGGGAGAGGAGTGCAGCACAAAAGAGTGTGGAAAGAAGTGGGAGTGAACGCTTGGAAATGATCGGTTGAATCATAGGTCTTTTGTAAAGAGGAGCCCGCTCAGTGTCAATGCAAGATGTAGTGATTTCTAAGAGTGGTGAAGCTGGTGGTGAAAAAGGATTGTCGCACTCGGGCGGCATCTCCACTGTGTCGGGCATGTCGAAGAAACTGCGTCTGGATGTGGTTGTCCATGACCGAGAGTTGGCCGAATCTCGGGTGAAAGCACAGGCACTGATCATGGCCGGTCGGGTCCGGGTAAACGGACAAGTGGTTTCCAAGGCCAGCGCCAGTGTGAGTCCTGAGGATTTGGTGGAGGTCGAGGAGGGGGAGAGGTATGTCAGTCGTGGAGGGCATAAACTTGAGGGGGCTCTGACTCATTTCAATATTTTCCCTGTGGGCTGGCGAGCTTTGGATATCGGCTCCTCCACTGGTGGGTTTTCGGACTGCTTACTCCAGCATGGGGCGGATAGTGTTGTTGCTGTGGATGTGGGTCGCGGGCAACTTCACTGGAAATTGCGCCAGGATCCGCGGGTCACTGTGTATGAACAGCGGAACGCTCGAGAGATCGCTCCTGGCGAGTTCGGGCCGCCGTTTGATATGGTGGTCATGGATGTTTCCTTCATCTCGCAGAAACTGCTCTGGCCGCGCATCGCCGAGCAGTTGTGTCAGGGGGGTGTGGCGGTGGCTCTGATCAAACCCCAGTTCGAGGCTGGACGCAAGGAAGTCGAAAAAGGTGGGATCGTGCGCAGCCAAGAAATCCGAGATCGTGTGGTAGCCGAGATCGAAGCCTTCGTAGCAGACGAGATAAAAATGCAGGTGCTCGGCGTGATTCGCTCGCCCATCGAGGGGCGGGATGGTAATGTGGAATACCTGATATGTGCCCGCAGATGAAAACCATCGGACTAGTAGTCAACACAGAGAAACCTGGAGCCCGCCAGATGGCGGCACTTCTTGCGCGCACCGCACGCCAAAAAAAAATTCAGATTGTGCATGAAAAAAGAACCGCCCAACTCCTCGGCGTGACCGGCATACCTCTCTCCAGTCTCGCTAAAAAAGTGGACGGACTCGTGGTGGCGGGAGGCGATGGCACGCTGCTTTCCGCAGTGCCTGCTGCTGCTGCCGCTGATATTCCAGTGCTGGGTATCAATCTGGGAACGCTCGGGTTTCTCACGATGGTAACGCACGGTCAGGCTGTCGAGGCTTTTACTGATTTTGCTGCTGGCCGTTGCACCCCTCAGAAAAGAGCCCTGCTGGAAGTCTGGTTGCATGCGCCAGAGGAGAAGCCCAAAAGGCTGGGAGTGGCGTTGAACGATGCTGTTTTCAGTCGGTGTCACGGACTTTTGTTGGTGGATTTTGAGGTGTCGGTGGATGACCGATTGGTTACTCGTTATTCGGCAGATGGCATCATCGTGGCCACCCCCACGGGCAGCACAGCCTACTCGCTGTCCTCTCATGGGGCGCTGGTCTCCCCCGACTCCCCAGTCTGGTGCCTCACGCCTATTTGCCCACACTCGCTGACGAACCGTCCGTTGATCGTCTCGGACGCCTCGACGGTGCGCGTGCGGCCACACGAGAGCAATCGCTTATTGCTCACGCTCGATGGGCAGCGAGAGTTCACCGTGCGCGAGCACCAGGAAGTAGTCATACGACGGGCACCGGATTCCCTGACGCTCGCACTGCATGGGCACTACTGCTTTTTTAGCATCCTCCGGACTAAACTAAGATGGTCGGGGTCGTCGGCACCCTCGTCCTAAACCGGTCTCTTTCGGAGCGGGCGAGTGACCGGGAGCAACTCCCGCAGGAGCGAGTGGCGCAGAGCACTTGCAAGAGTGTCTAGAAAAAGCTTCGCACGGCGGCGATAACAGCTATCAAAGCATCGTGAAAAAGAGTGGCCAAAAAATGTGGGGCGGACGATTTTCCGCCGAACCTGATGCCCTGATGCGGGCTTTTTCCCAGTCTGTGTCTTTTGACAAAAGGCTCTATTCCCAAGATATACGAGGGAGCATCGCCCATGCGCGTATGCTGAGGCACATAGGTATCCTATCAGCGGGGGAGCTTTCAGCTATTGAGAAGAATCTCTCGCTCATACGCCGCGAGATCGAAGCGGGTGAGTTCGACTGGAAAGTGGAACTGGAAGATGTCCACATGAACATCGAAGCCGAACTGACCCGGCGCACACCACACGGCGCCAAGTTGCACACAGGCCGCAGCCGCAACGACCAAGTGGCCACGGATATGCGTTTGTGGCTGCTGGATAACACGGTGGAAATCGTGCTGGCGATCACCGCGCTACAGTCTGCCCTCGTCCGCTGGGCAGAGAGGGAGGGGCATGTGCCTATTCCTGGCTACACCCATCTCCAGAGAGCCCAGCCAGTTTTGCTCGCGCATCATTTGCTCGCGTATGTCGAGATGCTCCAGCGCGATCTAGGGCGTTTTACCGATGCGGCAGAGCGTGCCGCAGTGCTGCCGCTGGGTTCGGGCGCGATCGCTGGGAGCACACTGCCTCTCGACCGTGAGTTTGTTGCTCGTCAGCTAGGTTTTGTGAGCGAGTCTGGCAAGCCTCGGGTCACCGCTAACTCGATGGATGCGGTATCGGACCGCGATTTCGTGGCAGAGTTTCTTTTTGCGGCCTCGCTAGCTGGGGTGCATCTCTCCCGGCTCTCTGAAGATATGATACTCTGGAGCAGTGCGGAATTTGGATTCATCCGCATCGGCGATGCCTACACCACAGGTTCCAGTTTGATGCCGCAGAAAAAAAACCCCGATGTCTGCGAATTAGTCCGAGGCAAATCAGCACGGCTCATCGGCAATGTGGTTGCGGCGCTGACGCTGTTGAAAGGTTTGCCCATGACTTACAATCGCGATTTGCAAGAGGATAAAGAGCGACTCTTCGATAGTGCTGATACGATTTTGATCTCGCTACAGATTTTCGCGCAGATGGTGGACTCAACAGTCGTGCGCGCTAAGACGGCTGCGGCCGCTGCTGCGGATCCTCTGCTTTTAGCCACGGACATCGCTGATGCCCTAGTGCGGGCGGGTGTCCCATTCCGTCAGGCCCATCACATTGTTGGAGCTGCAGTAGCCCTCGCAGAAAAAACCCACAAACCGATATCGGAACTCTCGGAAAAAGAGCTGCTGACTATTGCCAAAGAACTGCCTGCTGCGGCTGCCGTGCTGCATCGCCCTGTGCTGGCACAACTCGCAGAACGCAAGATGACTGGAGCCCCGAACCCAACGAGAATCCGAGCAGAGATCAAGCGCTGGAACAAAGTGTTGGCCGCTCGCCAAGGCTGCTGATCCGCAGGGATGATCCGTAGAGGTTCGGCTGCAGGCTTCGGGTGGGGCTGAGGTCTTCAGGATTATTGCGAACGACTCGCAGATGATAACTCCCAGAGGTGGGAGAACCATGAGAGCGAGGAATCTCTGGCGGCTTGCCAGATCGGGGTCAGAGCTAGGCAACGCACGATGCCACGCTCCCCGGGCGTGTAGTTTTTTCCTGCTTCTCCCGGGAGGGAAAAAGTGACCAAAAAGCAGGGTTCAGCGAGCAAGGGAGCCAACTTCTCCGTCTTGGATTCTCCCATGTGAACCGCCAATGGGCCGCCCGCAGTAGCCGTCAAAGCCGCGTGGGGTATGTCGGTGCTCGCATTTTCGCTCATGCGATCGAACTGGACAGGAACTGGCCATGGGTGAGAACGGGACTGGAAAAAGCAGCGCTGGAATTCGCGCTCGCGGAAGCGGTGGATGATCCCTTGGCTGACTGCGGCTTTGGCGACCAACGAGGAATCTTCGGCTACACCAAGAATTTCAGCCCCGCGATCGAGATGTGCTCCTAGGAGATTGTGGAGTCGTGCTGCCACTACACGGCCAGATACAGGAGCATGCACAGTGAGGAGGTCGGCGATGCGGGCCGCCTCGTCCGCCCGCGCTTTGGCCCCGAGCCACCGAGCCATTTCCTGCTGGAAATCGCCGATGTCACCGGATTGCTGTTTTAGGCGGACATCCAGTTCGATGCGGTCTGCCACGGCGCGGAGGCGATCCCGCAAAGTGCTGCTGTCTGGGTCAGAAAATACCGCCACCGCATCTCCGGCTTGCACCGTGTCTCCCGACTCAACAGCGAGGCTCTCGAGCCTTGCGGAAACGCCAGCACGCACCATGGTCATATTCGCGTAGTCCACTATGGCAGGAGCACCCAGAGGCAGAGGGAGCGGAATGAAGCCGGCCAGCGCGAAGAGGGCGAGTGCGAAGGCGGAAAAAGTGAGTGCCCGGATTCTTGCCTGAGCCTCCATGCGGGAGAGTGCAGCGAATATCTCCCGTAAGGGCTTGCCGAAGAATCCAAAAACCAGCGGCACGGCCATGAGACCCCCGGCACCATTGAAGAGGTGGCTAGCGGATAGCGCGAGACTGAGGATCAGCCCCGTGCGCCATGCAGTGCCAGCGGCTCCGTAGAGCACCAACCAGCGTTCACGATGGCGAGATTGGGTCTCTAATGGCGCTCCTTGGTTCTGTTGCCCGCTCACGAGGCGGAGACAAGCCTCCTTGGCTTTGCTCATCAAGTTCGGTATCTCGACCCAATCCGAGAGCAGGTAATAACCGTCGTAGCGCATGAGTGGATTGGCATTGAAAAATACTGTCACCAGACCGCCAACGAGCAGGATGTCGAGGGACAGCATCGAGAGCCATCCAGGTTCCAGCAGCGACCAAGCGATGGCTGCGAGCGACGAGAGAACCAGCTCCACCCAGATGCCTGCGGCAGAGATAGCCATGCGGTGCCACTTGTTGCCGAGGCGCCAACTGCTGGTGGCATCCACATAGCCCAGTGGCATGAACACCACGAACAGGAGTCCGACTTCGGGCACATGGCCACCGTAATGTTTGCAAGCAATACCGTGCCCGAGTTCATGGACGATTTTCAGCACGACCGTAGCAGTCAGGATCGCCAGCCAGTTGTAGGGCAAAAGCCATCCTCGCGTCTGATCCGCTAGGCGGTCGGTGGAGGTCAGCATAATCATGGCTGCAAGAACCATGATACCGAGGGAAAACCAGAAAGCTGCGGGTGTGAAAGCCCAAGCAAAGTAGGGCGTTATTTTCCCCAAGAGCTTGTCGGGGTTACCGAGAGGGACGGTGATAAAAAGCGGGTTGAAAGCCTCCTTGCGAGCCAAGGGATTTTTTAGCTTGTTGGCGGAGGAGCCCGGGAGTTGAAGCAGTTGTGTGGAAACCGCCCATTTCATAGCTTGGGTAGCCTCTTCCGCGTCGAGTTTGTCAGACTGTGGTTCAGGAGCATCTGCGGGGGTAAGCAGGGTTCTCGGATCGGTCTGTCCATCGAGTGCCCGGAAGAATGCAGCCTCTCGAGGACCCAGTCGGTGGAAGACTCCAGAGACGGGGTCTTCGATGATCCAGTAATCCGAGCCGTCCATGCGTTCGAGGCGCCATTCGATATCAGGGCGGAAAGCCGGGAAGGTGGCAACAGGCAGGCTCATGGGAAAAAGCAGTTACCAGCCGAGGGTGGCAAAAAATCTGGCGAGGCGGCGCAGGATCATCCAGGCGATGGGGCGGGGCGAGGTCCAAATCAGAGCAGAGCCTTTGACGCCTGGGCGAAGAGCGGCGGAGGCATCGCTGGCAGGGAGGGAGGCCTCGGCGAGCAAAATGTTTTTCGAGTTGCGCACCGTGGTTTGCGGGTGGAGACGGGTGATGGTGCCCACGCGAAATGAGAGCGGCGCATCGGCGAACCGAGACCAGACAGATTGGCCGATACCAACCTGTCGGAGGGTGGATTCCTCCAGTTCGATTTCGGCGAATAGGCCATCGAGTGGAGCGAGTTCAAAAAGGGACTGCCCTGCTTTCACCGGCACGCCAGCGGCTCGATCCAGATCCCCGGAAATGACTGTGCCGGAAATCGGCGAGCGAATTTCCAAATTTCGGATTTTGTGCAAAATCTGTTCGAGTTCGAGACGCTTTTCTTCTGCTTCGAGGTGATAGGATTGGATCGCGACAGGGTTATCGTCTCCGGCGGTCATAGCACGGTCACGGAGCTTGATCATCCTGTCGAGCGCGGCCTCAGCTTCTGCCTGTTTCCAGCGCCACTCTTTATCGTCGAGTTCTCCGAGCAGGGAGTCTTCCTGCACGGTGTCGCCGGGACGCACTTTCGCGGCTTTGAACACTGCGTCGAAAGGACTGGCTACGACGCGCCGCAGGGAGGGTTCTACACGGCAGGGAACCAGGATGGGCTCGGGGAGGGGGAGGATAGCCAAGCCAAGGATGGTCCAAGCTACAGCGGTGCGGTGGGCGGAGCACCAGCCGACGATTTCCTCGTAAAACTCACAGAGCAGTGCCCTCGGAGACCGCGAAATCAGCACCATGGATGCTGCCAAAGATCCCCAAAAAGCGAGGGACTGAGTCCAGAGTTCACGCGAGGTAGCAGCCGGCTCGGGTGTTGGAGAAGTCCAGCCGAGAATGGCCGTGGTGCGTGTGCCTGAAAAACCATCACCTAAGCGGAGAGCGAAAAGCGGAGCGCCGAGCTTCTCGGATAGTGTCGTGAGAAAAAGCGAGGCAGGCCCCGAAGTGGGTTGATGCGGGATGGGCTGCCAGAGAGGGGACTCCTCTACAGAGGTATCGCGCATAGCTCCTTTGACCAAGGGGACGAGAGGACTTTTTGAATGCCAGTTAGCACACCCGGACACACCGAGCGCATGGAGGCCGAGACGATCCCATGTGGCGATGAAGGCAATAGAAGCGCCAGTAGCTCGTGCCAGAGCCGAAGCCACAGGATGCAAAGTTTGGTTTGGATCTGTCTTTTTGCGTGGGGCTAGGAGGAGATGTTCCGGGCGCAGGGCGGCAGAGGCAGCCACCGTTTGGAGGATAATGAAAAAGGGCTCAGGCCGCTCGTTGCCGGCGAGAGCAAGCGCCATACCGATGACTGCGGGTGGACCGGCAACTGAAGGGATGGGAGTGGCCATCCAAGTCCACCCTGCGGTATCTGGTGCTTGGAAGAGAGCGGCTTCACCCGTCGAAGAGAGAGAGTCCAGTCGAGCCGCTAGGGGCTCCTCATGCGCCTGCACAAACTCAAGAAAAGCCTCGGAGCCGTGGAGAGGTTGCACTTTTTTATCGGCGCCTTCCCGGTAAATAAAAACGCCAGGCGCCTTAGTGAGACGGTGCAAAAAAGAGGCGGCACCAGCTAGGGTGCTGTCGCCACCGGTGCCTCCCCAGCTCAGAGGTTCTTTGTGGATGCGCCGCAATTCCATGCTCGAGGATTCTGGTGGACTCTCGGGTAGAGAGTGCTTGGGATAGACCCTGTCAGCTCAGACGCGGGAGCGAAGAGGAGTCTGTGGAATCGTTTTTAACTGGGGCACCTTTGCCGGTCAGGGCTTGTTGGAGAGCCTGTATGAGGCGGCCAGCTCCCTGAGGAGTCATCGCGATACGGGTGTGAATGGGAAGTAGCGAGTCGCCCGAGGAGGGGTCAGCCAAAATGCCAGAGGAGAAATCCAGAAAAATTTCTTCGCCGTTGCAATTCACGATAGCTTGGCTGGCGTAGAGTGCTTTGAGTTCGTCGTATTTGACTTTGAGTCGAACGGTTTTTTGGGCGGGTGCCTGTGTGGGGTTGGTGCTCATAGTGGTATGGGTTTGCTTATTTAGACTGTTTCGTAGCCTGCCAATTATTGGAGGCAAATAAAGAGAAAATCTCGCGGGAGAGAGTTGGGTTCAAGTCGAAATTGTGCTGGAGCCTGGAGTGTTACCGCGCACTGTTCTTGTGTGTATCGATAGGGAGGATAATGCCTGTGCTGCCATCACCGGATCCAACCACCAGAGGGGAGACACCGTTCCACTTTTCTGCGATCATGAGCTGGATGATGCGGGGATTCTGTTCGAGGGACTGAGAGCGGATTTTGATAGCATCGGCCTCGCCTTGTGCCCGGATGCGAGCTGTTTCCGCCTCAATCCTCGCCTGTTCTTGCGCGAACTTGGACTTGCCCGCAGACTGTTCCTGCACCATCTTCGATTCGATAGCTTTTTCCAGTTCATCGGAGAGATCAATGTTCTCGAGCACCAAATCCTCAATGATGACCAGACTTTGGAGCTTCTGCCTGAGACCGAGCAGCGCCTGAGCTTTGACGGATTCGCGCTGTTTGACGATCTGTTCCGCGTTTCTGGTAGCGGTCACTTCTTTGATGGCCTCTTGGGCTTTGGGCACTACGATGCCGAGGAGAATGTTGGTCTGGAACTCGGTGTAAATTTTCACAACAGACTCTTCTGGGAAACGGTAGATCAGGCGGAGTTTGATATTCAGAGACTGGAGATCAGAGCTGAAGCAGGGAGCCACGAGTTCGGCACTCTGCTGCTTGACCGGGATTTTAATCAGCTCGCTGATCATCGGCATCTTGAATCCAAGCCCTTCAGATTTGTAATTCAGATCGGCCTTACCCAGTGTCACCAGCACACCCCGTTCGCCGGGCGCTACGATGTAAACACAGGAGGAAACGACGGTGAGAGCCACCAGTGAGATAACGGCAATCAGTATAGTAATGGCTGGGCGCAACATAAAGTCAGACTAGTGAAAAACAGAATGCCCGCAACGATTTTTCGTCATTTATCTGGCGTTGACTCACTTGGCCAAATCAGGGCACACTACACCCATCTATGAAATGGAATCAGGATGGCGTGATCGCAGGTTCAGTTTTCTTGGCATCGCTCGTGCTCGGGGCGGTGCTCTTGATGGGGATTGGCACGATCAAGGCCCCCACAACGCTCCGGGAAATCACCTTGGACTTTGCGCGGGTAGATAATATCAAACCCAATCTGACGCAGGTCAAGATGGCGGGACTCCCGATCGGGAAAGTCACAGAGGTCCGCATACTGTCCCTAGACGAGAGGAAACAGATTTTCGAAAAAGACGGCACACGCAAAAATATCCGCGTCACCGCCGAGGTGGACACAGATGTCTATCTGAGTGACCAAGTAACAGCCTCCATACGGCAGGCCAGCCTGATGAGTGAGCATTTTGTCGAGCTAGAGCCCGGCGACCTAGCGGCAGCACCGATGCCCGATGGGTTTGTCATCCAAGGCTCCGCCCCCTCGGGTATGGGCGATCTCATGGGAGGTAGCGGCGAGTTGCTCGGCAACCTCAAAAGCGCCAGTGGCAGCATCAAAGATCTGACCGCCACGCTCAATGTCAAACTGCCCGGGGTCATGGGACGCCTCGAGTCCGTGCTGGGCAATGCCAATCTTTTGGTCGGAGATATCTCCTCGGCTGACAACCGTGATAGCATCAAGAAAAGCATAGCCAACATCCGCGTGGTTACCGAGAACCTGAAGGTGGTCTCGACCCATGCCAAGCTGCTGACAGCCACCTTAGCCCAACGCCCATGGCGCGTGATCTTCGGTGGTAAACCGAACGAACTGCCCGACGAAAATGAAGTGATCAAAAGCCTCAAAGCCTACCCTGTGAAACCGGCAGAGGCACCTGAGAGTGAAGAACAGCCCAAGCCAGCACCCACCACTACCGCCACAAAGAAAGCCAAGGCTGGAGCCCGTTAAGTCGGGTCATCATGGATAGGCTCCAGAGATTTATTGAAGCAGCGCGGAGCTTGAGCCTGCCTCTCGAGCGACAAGAGTTGTTGCGAACGATCCTCAGTGCAGCCATGGAGGTCATGGAGGCTGGGGCCAGCTCGGTCTTTATCTCTGATCCTGCCACCCGCGAACTGGTCATGGTCATGCCCATGGGTTCGCACGCGAATAAGCTGAGCGAAACCCGCATTCCTCAGGATAAAGGGATTGCCGGAGCCGTCTTTTCCTCTCTCCAGACCATCCGCGTGGATGATACTCGCAACGATCCCAGATTCTTCTCCGAAGTGGACAAGAAATCCGGTTTTGTGACCCGTGCCCTGCTCTGTGCCCCGCTGTTGCATCAAGGCGAGTGTGTAGGGGTGTTGCAGGTGCTGAATCCCGAGGGACGGGAGACCTTTACCAACGATGACGAACGGTATTTTGAAGGGTTTGCCAGTCTGGTCGGCACAGCCTTGGTCCGCATCCGGGCTCAGGAACAAGAGTCCAGCCAACGCCGCCTCCAGCAAGAACTCCAGATTGCTTCGGAAATCCAGAACTCGTTTCTTCCTCGCCGTTTTCCCCCAGCCGCCTGCGTCCGCGTCGAGTCTCTCTACGATCCGGCCAATGAGATCAGCGGAGACTTCTATTGCGTGCGCGAGTTCGAAGACTCCCGCTTCCTGATTGTTGTGGGCGATGTCTCGGGCAAAGGAATTCCAGCAGCGCTCACTATGGCTCGGGTCACCGCCGAGATCCGGGCCTTGCCAGAGCCTGGGCACGACCTCGGGGTTTGGGTGACTCTCTTGAATCGCCAAGTGAGCCGAGACTTGGTGGGTGGGCGTTTTATAGCGATTACAGCTCTTGTTTTCGACCCGGCCCACAAAACGGTGGGAGTTTGTTGCGCTGGTCAGCCACCCCCTTTGCGCTACGGCATCGAAGGCTGGGTGTCGGCTGGGGTGGAATCGCAGTTGCCCATCGGCGTGTTGCCCTACACGGTCTATACAGCCCAGCAATACGCCATCCAAACGGGGGAGCGCTGGATGATATTCAGCGATGGCGTGCCTGATGCCCGCAATGACCAAGGAGAGGAGTTTGGTCTCGACCGCCTCTTGGATCTCCCCTTCGGAGATTCGGCAGCAAGTGCTGTGGCCGCTTTCAAACAATGCTACGAAGCTTTTGTTGGACAGACCAAACAGCATGATGATGTCACCCTCATCATCGCCGACTGGCGCGGTGCGCCCCCGCCAAAAGAATGGCTTTTGCCAGCTCTCCCCTCGCAGTTGAAAACCGTGCGCGAGCACATAGAGCGCTGGGCTATCTTTGCTGGGTTCGATGATATCACCATCGGGCAGATCGTGCTCGCCGTGGACGAAGCCTCGGCCAATGTCATCCGCTACGCCTACGCCGACGGACAGGGACCTATTCATTACAAGGTGGAGTTGGACGACGATAGTTTCTGTGTCATCATGACCGACAACGGCACACCTGTGGATACCTCCAAAGTCTGCGGGCGCAAGCTCGAGGAGGTCAGGCCAGGCGGGCTTGGCACGCATTTCATGTCACTGGCCTTCCCGGACATCGAGTATTGTCCCCAAGAGAAGGGGACTATCCTGCGGATGAAACGCCCCTTGCCGAATACCTCTCTACCTTAGAGAAGATTTCACAAGGACGGGGTTAGTGTTTGGTTCCAGGAGATCTCGGGCGTTTGATTACAGGTGACTTGGTAGGTGATGGCTTGACTGATTGAGTAGGAACCACTGCATCGGAGGGGTTAGTCCACCACATCCACGACACCACTGTAGGGGATGCGGGATTATGTTTACCTAGCCACTCGATGAGGGCGGATCGGACTTGTTTGCGCGAAAGGCGCAGATGTGCGTCTTGAGAAGTTGCGTAGTCGCGCAGTTTCGGAAAACGGAGGCCGGCACTGGCCAGGTCGTAGGAATTGCAGGCGACGGTGATAATCTCTTCATCGGGCAGGGGAGTTCCGTCTTGTCGGTAGAGAGCATCCACTTTGGCTTGGCCGGAGGGATCTCTGGAGAGCGAACATTTCAAACCCCAAAGCATCCTGTTCGACATGGCATTCAGACCTTCTTCCAGGATGGGCTTGAATTGAGCTGCTTGGATCTGGAAGACGCCCATGAAGTTTTCGTAAGGCACAATTCGAAAGATATCCCTTTGCCGTATAGGACCCGAAGCCAAACCAGCTTGCGAATCCAGTGCCCCGTGGAGGATAGCGTCGGCGCGAAGACCTTCTACCTCCAAAGATTCGGCGATGGACGAACAGAGCATTTCAACGATGGGACCCGGCATAATACCCTGGCACTCAGATGGGGCAGGGAATGCAGAAATGGCCTCACCTACAGGGCGAGCCAAGACAGCTTTGTCAAGCGTGGTGATGGCTGGGGAGATTTTAGCTTCGAGATTGGACTCGATTTCAGTATGAGGCTCGACAGGGATCAAAGAGGAGCCTGATCGCGTCACTATCTTTTTTGAGGGGTCATACCAAATTTTGGCAACACCCAGATCACCTCCATGGTAGCCGGCCTGAGTGAAGATCGTTTGGCCAGCCCGTATATCAGGCACTCTCTGGTGTGTGTGACCTCCGATGATCAGATGGAGCTGAGGATAGGCGGCAGCGATAGCGTTGATTTCGTTGCCGAAGTTGTCCTCCTTCAAGAGACCTTGATGGGCCATGAGAATGCGCATGTCAGCCTGTTGAACCTCCGGAATTTCCAAGATGGGTTTCAGAGTGCTCACTGAGGGAGAGAACGAGATGCCTTCAAGAAAGTTGGGTAATATCCAGTTTGGGATGCCGGGGGTGGTGAGGCCGATAACGGCGATCGAGAGACCCTTTCTGGTGAGAATGGTGTAGGGTTTGATTTTAGATAATCCCTTGTGAGTCGTGAGGGTTTTTTCTGGCACCACGATGTTGGCGCCCAAGGGAGTGGCTTTCACTAGAGCTAGGCAGTTCGAGAGTTTCTCGATTCCCCAGTCGAACTCATGGTTACCGAGGTTCCAAGCATCATATTGGAGTTCGTTGAGGACATTGACAGGGATTTCACCATCGGAAAAGAAACCGTAGGGCGAGCCTTGGATGGTATCGCCGTTATCGAGGAGAATAGCGGCAGGGTCTTCCTCTCGTTCAATGCGGATCAGTTTAGCTAGCTTCAAAATACCACCGACATTTCCCCCTGTCTCATACTTGGAAAGAGGCTCTATCTGAGCGTGCCAGTCAGTAGTGTGAAGGATGGTGATCTGAATGTCCCTAGCAAAGGTGTTCGTGCTGGAGAAGAGCACGAAGGCTAGTGCATGAAGGATGAGCAAGCGTAAGCGGACAAAAAGCATCCGGTCACTATGCAGCACAGTCCGCTGAGAGAAAAGCGACATTTCGGTAACTGGCAGATGAAACCCTTGGGAGGAACTAGGCGGGCTTACTGTTTGGGCACAGTGATTTGAGTGTTGGATTTGTCAGACTTCGTGAGCGTAGCTCCAGAGGAGCTTAGCTCGGTGACAATCCACTGTGTGTTGTTATCGAAATCTAGGGTAACTGGCTTGCCCAGCTCAATGGGCATTTCCGTATTGGTTACTGAGTAGAGAAGTTTGCCCGTGACAATGGGGATGTCCTTTTTCTCACGGAAAACGAGCGTCACCACTTTTTGGGTTTCTTTGTTCTGGATATCCAATTCTGAAATGTCGGTTTTCATGGGTGTCCCGCCGACAATTTTTTCGCCCTCTTTTTTACGGTAGTCCACGATATTCCAAGAGCCGAAAGAAGCGCCTTTTTTGAGCGTCTGGGATTTCTTCTCGCCTGGTAATGGGTTTTCCAGATTGATTTGGAAGAACAGCTCACCCGACATCTCATTGGTGGAGTTGAATCGGACAATATAAGGCTTGGTATCGAAGGAGACGAGCCTCAGCTTGAGCTTGCGGTCAGGATGCTCTTTGTCGCTGGTGGGGTCGGTTTTTGCCTCGTATTCCTCCTTGTTGGAGAACCCGTCTTTATCGGGGTCAGCAGCGGCGACTGTGGGGTCGGAAGTGCTGAAACCATATTGTTCCTTCCAAGCGGGAGAAATGCCATCGGCACCAGCTTTTGTGGCGTCGTAAACTCGTAGAGTGCCCTCTTTGGGCTGCCACTCCATCTTGCGCGAGATAAACAAGCGGTGGCGGTTATTCTCAGGGCGTATCCACGATACTGTCTGAGTCACATACTGTGCGAGCTGGGAAAATGGGCTGAAATCCACCTCTATCTTGTGGAGTTTGTCTTCGACTACACCGAGGTTGATTTGGGAATCAGACGGGTTGTAGGTGGCGCCGTTGTAGATGGCGACAGCACTGATAGCCACTAGCACCAAATGGATAAACAGCAGCTCGGGGCTCTTTTGGATCCAGTTCATTTTTTGGATTTCTTAGGGTCTTTTTTAGATGATTTCTTGTCGGGAGCAGCCGCGGTCGGAAAGTCACCTTTCCATTCGATGTAATCAATGCGAGCTGTCACCTCCACTTGTTCATTCCCGACGATTAAGATAGGAGCCACGCTGCCAGAGCTGGTGGGTGCGGACTGGGAAGCGGCCTCACCAGATTCATCAGTGGCAGGAGCCAAGGATTGTTGGGATTGGTTTCTGAGATCCTGCACGGTGGGCGGTTTGGCTCTGTTATTGACGATCTGAAGGTGGCGTATGTTGTAGTAAACCGGGTGTGGAAGAGTGCCTCCTTCTGTTTTTCCGGAGGAGCCTGCATTCGATACGGAGTTGACAAAGGCGCGGAGCGACTCGTCACTGCATTCAAATATGAAAAGGAAAGGGAAGGACGCGTAGGGAGAGTCTGGTGCTTGGGCAGGCTGTGGTGGCAAGAGTTCAGACGATTCGTCTGCATTCTTTTTATCCGAAGCTAGGCTAGCCGCATCTTCTACCGGCAAACGCGCAATCCGTGAGAGGGAGCTAATGCGCGCAGTGTAAAGGCGCATGACCAAATCCTGGATGATCTCCAACTGTTTGGTGAGCAGCGGAGTGGCTTCTGGCTGGGGGAGCGAGGAGAAGAACTTGCCGAACCCAAAAGTGAAATTTTCTGGGAGCTTGACCTTACGCTTGTTGGCTGTGCTCTCGGCTACGAGACGGTCGCGGGCTGTGCGGAGGTTGATCTGGAACTTGATGCCCTCGGTCTGATCCGCTTTGACCTGGGATTCGCTCAGGCGTTTTTCAAATGGAGCCAGTGCTTGCGCTAAGTTGGCATTAGCCTCAGAGAAGATTTTGACATTTTGAGCGCTTGGGGAGATTTTTTGAGAGCGCATCTGTTCAATGCTCGCAATGGCGTCATCTCGTTCAGCTCGCTTATCTGAGAGTTGATTCGTGAGAACCACAACTGCGACAGAGCCAAGAATGACAACCGCCAAGGCTGCGCCCAAAAACTTCAAATTGCTTTTGATCCAGTGCATTAGGGGTAGAGAGCTATAGATTCACGCAGGGGGACGACGATTTTGAACTGCAGAGCCAGCTTTTCCTCGGCAGCCGAAGGTAATTCGCGCTCGACGAACTTAGGATTAGCCGTATCAGCGGAAGTCATGTTGAAAACTTGGGAACTGGTAAGTTTCTGTAGGAAGTCTGCGATGGCTTGATCCCCGTCTGCCCCCTCCTCTTTAAACTGGAGCAGCTCGGGCTTATAAGCTTCGTAGTAGCCTTCGAGCACAATGTGGGTGATTTCCGTAGGCGTGACTTTCTGAGGCTTTTTGGGAGGGGCGCTCCTGGCATTTTTCTTGGAGTCCGCCGCTGGTTCCTCTACTGGCGGAGCCACCATGCAGGGGATGGAAGCGTCGCCCACAGAAGGTGTCAGCGATGTGATCCAGACACCCACCGGGACAATCTGGTTCAACTCATTGAGAATGGTGGGCCAGACCAAAAGATCCCGTCCCAAGGCTTCTGCTTTGTTGGTGACGAGAAGTTTTTTTTCAAACAGCTCCTGTTCTGACTTGAGCTGAACATTCTCGCTTTTGAGTTTTTGCAACTCACTAGCTTTGCAGTCGAGCGCTACTTCTACTTGAGCTTTTTTCTGGAAGGTGGCGAAGGACATCACAGCGAACAAAGCTGCCAAGACGCCCACTGCGGCAACCTGGGTGCCAATCTGGCTTTTAGCGGTCACTTGGGCACGCACGCTAGCTGGGGTCAAGTTGACTTCGAGGGGGCACTCTCCAATTTGGCGCAGAGCCAAGCCGATGACTTCACCCATGGTGTAGGCCGAACAGGAGAGACCGTCCACATCTGCCTCGGACGAAACAGCCATGTTTCGCAGCGGGTTGAAATACTCGACTGGAAGGTTGAGTTTGTCTCCAAAAAATAAATCCATGTAAGCCAGCACAGAAGAGCCGCCACCCAGTAGAATGCGGGTTGGGGCGCTGCCGCCCTGCTGGTTTTTGTAGGAGATGATGGAGCGGTTCACTTCCTGGTGGAGGCGGGTCATCACCTGACGGATGATTTTCGAGGAGCGGGCTGCGATGGGATCCGGGGGATCTTCATAAGCACCGCCTAGGCCGACAAATCCCTTTTCGTGTTTGATAGCTTCAGCCTCGGCAAACTCGCAGCCGAGATCTGTAGCAATTGCTTGGGTAATCTGATTGCCTGCAATCGGGACTCCGCGAACGAAAAGACGATTTTTCTCGATGAAGACAAGTTGCGTGGTTTTCGCGCCGATGTCGAGGAGCAGTATGCAACCCTCTTCCTCAGGGTAGTTAAAGCGAACGGCATTGAAAAGCGCCAGCGGGGCAACATCAGTCTGCTGGGGAAGACATCCGGCCTCCATCACGGACTGGTTCAGGCGGTCGAGTATTTCCGCTTTGATGGCGACAATGATGGCTTCGGTCTCACCCGCAGGTGTCTGCGTGAGCTGGTAGTCCCAGACTACCTCTGACAAGGGGAAGGGGACATTCTGTGCAGCCTCGAACTGGATAGTCTGCTGGATTTGTTCTTGCGAGGTAACACCAGGCAGCAGCTTGACAAATCGCGTGAACACGGATTGGCCAGACACCGTAAAAACACAGGAAGCTTTTTTGATGTCCACCCCGCCCAGCATACTCTTGAGAACTTGGGTGATGGCCGCATTGCGCTGATCCTCGTGTGCAGGGTCAATACCAAGGGGGGTCGAGACGAAACTCTCCACGCAAAGCCCTTGGCCAGCGGGGGCAAATACGCCAACTTTGATGCTGTAGGCACCAAGATCTATTGCAACTATTCGTGACATGTTTCTGTATCCAGTAACTCAGGGTTGATTCGCTGACGACTACTCGCGACGCTCGAGCGGCGGCAGATAGCGGGTCCAGTAGCTCATAGCCCATGGGGTCTTGCCAATGGGGAGCAGGTAGCCAGTTTTGCCACCGCGCGTAAACCAGTCTTCGTCTCCTTTGCGGATGTTGAGTTCAGCGTCGCAGGCCACTTGACCCCGGACTAATATCTCGACAGCGATGTTGCCCTGCTGTTGCAGTTTGCTGTCGGCACCCTGTCCGATGTAGCGCTCTGTGATGTTCGGGGAGATGAATGCCACGGTGGCTAGCCCCCTACCTTTTTTCACTGGACCGTATTTTTGTTCGATGGTGTAAACGAAGGGCTCTTCGGGTAAGAGCCGATCTTTATCCAGCATGATATTGGTGGGTTTGGGTGTGAGCACATGAATTCTGACAGTGATCTCATCAAGCCACTCTTCGTCAGCCTTTTTAGGGGTTTCTTCCAGATCGAACTCCACATCAATGACGACCCAGTCATCGAAGGTAGGATTACCCTCTTTTGGCCCACGGAGAGACTTGTTCTCTCGCGGGGTCTTGGCGGTTTCCAAGTTGATATTCTTGATTTCGTATCCCTTGATCTGGCTGTTTTTGCTCGCGGGTTGTAAGGCAGATGCGCATGGGATCGAAAGTGTCGTGATAGCCGCTATGCCAGCCAAGATGTTCCAGAGGCGGTGATGTGTCATAAGTAATTCTCCAATTAAGGGGCGGCAGTTGTCGCGCCCATATTCCCTGCCAGTGCTTTTAATTCTGTCGCCCATTTATCGAAGCTGGAATGATTCTCATAGTTCTTGAGAATGTCGAGCATGCTTTTTAGTGTTTCGGTTTTTTTTTCAAGGCTGTAGGCATCTTTGGCTTGGTTCCAAAGGAGGGAGGGACGCTTGTTCGTCTCGTAGTTTGCCTGGGCTTTTTTATTTTTATTTGACTTGGATAACTGGTCCTCTGCCGCGAGTCGCTGCCGCCAAACAGCTTCAATCTGGGGGCTTTTACTCGCTCTGAGATGGGGCATGATAATTTTATCGTAGATGCCAGAAGTGTTATTGGGCACGAGCTCCCATGGTGTAGATGCCGATACCGCGCTCGCAGAGGAGGAGGCAGGCGATGGGATTTTCGTGGAAATTTTCACGGAGGCAGGATCAGAACCGGAGAGAGAGGCGATGCGTCCGGCCACTTTCAGGTGAACTGCAAACGGGCTTTCTGCGATGCTTTTGCTGAAAAGTTCTTGGCGTTTTTTGGCTAGCTCTTCGACTTTATTTTTTCCCTCCTTGGCAGCGACGACATCGGTCTTGATCATATCCTCTAGGGCTGCCGCTTCGCGAGCTGTCACATATTTCAGGAGGTCAGGGAGCAGTGTGTCAATGGGTTCGCCCAAGCTCTTTTTCACTGCGATCAACAAATACTGGCAGTGGATCATGGCGGCTTCTTTGAATTCGGCGCTCTCCAGAACCAGTGCGTTATCCTTCAGCCAGTTTTGGTAGAGCACCATATAGTCGGCTGATTTGCCTTTGTAGTCCACTTCGCGCACTGCATCTTTGTAGAGGGCGAGCGCTTTGCTGGGACTGGCTGCAGCCGATTCGAGTTCGGAGATTATTTGTCTGGAATACTCTTTAAAGCGGGATTGCCTTCCTTGGAGGATAGTATCGAGTTCTTGTAGGATGGCCGCATTCTCTGGAGTTGTGCTAGGAACCTCGGATGGGGATTCGGGTGTCGGCAGGGCTTGGGTTTCCTCCGGCTGTGCGGCGGCGTCTGTTGCTTGGGTTTCTTCAGCCACAGATGCGGCAAGGGATAATGCCAAGCAGAGTGCTGAGATGACGGAGACGAATTTTGATTTGCGGCTCGCTTGGGATAGGATCTTAGGCGCCATGCGCGCAGAGGACGGACAAATTATGGGGCACATAGGTTTATTGTTACAATAAGAGCGCCTTGATTCCAAGCGCTAACTGCGGGTCGTTTGAAAAACTACTGGGTTACTGGCACAATTTTGATGTATCGCTGAAAAAAATCCACGGCACGCCGGGCGGCGTCTTCAGCCATGCCTTGGTCGTAGTGACTGCTGGTAGGATCAGAAAAACTGGTTCCTGCATCGTATTTGGCTACAAAGGCCATCTTTTTTCGGGCTGCTAGCGCGTCCTGAAACAAATCTACTACGGCGACGGGGATAGTGGGATCTTTCTTGCCGTAGATACCGAAAAGTGGGGTGTTGAGCCTGTCAATCTCAAATGGATTGCGGGGTGGCATAGTTTGATAGATAACACAGGCATCCACCGTGGGGTTTTCGATGCAGAGTCGCAGTGCCCACGCCCCACCAGTGCCCCATCCGATCACTCCAATTTTTTTAACTTGGACAGAAGGGTCTTCCTTCAAGTAGCGGATAGCGTTGGACAAGTTACGCATCGCGGCAGTTGGGGTGATGCTGCCTGCATACTGCTCGGGCTGCGGAGCGTTTTCAGGCATCTTTCCCTCGTAGAGATCTACAGCCAAGGCCACATGCCCGAAGGTGGCGAGGAGTTCCGACCAGTTTTTGGTCTGTTTCGTGATGCCTCGTTTGTCGTGGATCAGGATGATACCCGAGGTCGGTGGAGTATTGGGGAGAGCGAGATAGACAGGTGTTGCATTTCCAAAATCGCCGAGCGTGGACATCTTACCCCGGGGTGTTTGTGCCAGAGCACAAGGGAGAGCGAACAGGGCCACCATCCACCACCACGCCGCGAAGCAGATACACTGAGATGCTTTCCGAACCATGCGCGAAACTACCCCTGTTATACAGCACTGCGCAAGGGATTTTTCCGCAGTCGAATCAAGGCGCCACGGCAGAGCATATCTCGATCCACACTTTCTGTTCAGCAATGTTGTTCTGAGCCCACTCCATGCCACGGGCAGCCTCAGCCTTAGCTTTATCGCCTTCGGCTCCATCGGGGAGAGTCGAGGCACGCTCCACTTGTCCACGATTATCTTCCAAGGCAAGCTCAGCTTCTTGGAGCCGCGCCTCAGCGTAGGGGCGATACCACTTTTTCCATGAGTCGTTCAGTTTGCGGAAAATATCTGGCCTCTGGCTCGAGACATCCTGGGATTCAATCGGATCGTCTTCCAAGTCGTAAAGCGACAACTTTTCTATGAGATCGGCCCCGAGGCGACCATGCAATTTCCACTTTCCGAAAACTACCGCACGCTCCCGCCCGTATTTAAAATGTCTGGGAGTGTCCTGTCTGCGACCAAGATGCCAACCGATGAGGGAAGGGGATTCGTCACTACCATGCACTCGGGAGTCTTTGAGCTTCAGTCCGGCTAGGGTGGTTGTGGTAGGGAAAATATCGCGTATATCCCAAACCTGGTCACACACTCGACCAGACATCTGAGAGCCGGCTGGCTTGACGATCATTGCCGCACGGATACCACCTTCGGTCAAGGTGCCTTTGTGGCCGTTGAGATTTCCTGAGTTTCCACCGTGTCCGAGATCTGCGCCATTGTCGCTCATGAACATGATTACGGTATTATCGTATTGACCTGTTTCTTTGAGGGCGGTCACGATGCGTCCAATGTGCTGATCCATGTCATGCACGAGTGCCGAGTAGAGTTCGCGAAGAGTAGGGTTTTGGGGATCTTGCGCGTAGAGTTTCAGCACTTCCTGCGGGGGTTGCAGATAGGTGTCTAGGGGTAGTTCTTCACCTTTTTTGCGACCCTGCGAATAGTGCGGAGCGTTGTAGGCTAGCGTGAGAAAAAAGGGCGTCTCGGACGCCGATTGACCACGCACAAAAGCAATGGCTCGGTCGGTGAAAAGAGCCGTGGTATGAGAACCCTCTTGGTGGACTGGAGTGCCGTTGTGCTGCAAACTGCCTATTTGTCCGTGCTCACCGCGCCCGGTGTGATTGTAGTAGTGAAGAGCACCTCCCAAGAAGCCAAAGAACTCATCAAATCCCCGGGCATTGGGCACAGATTCCCCGCTGTAGCCCAAGTGCCATTTACCAATCAAAGCCGTGGCATAACCTTGAGACTTGAAAAAAGATGGAGCACTGGGCGTGGTGCCTGACCACCCGCCGCTGCCCACGAGAGCAGACTCGAGTTTCAACGCCTGCGGATCTTGGCCAGTCAAGAGTGCTGCCCGCGAGGGGGTGCAAACAGGCATGGCATAAAATCGCCCACACTTTGTGGCAGTGGCTGCCAAACCATCAAGCACCGGAGTCTGTATGTCTTGACACCCGTAGCAGGAGAGATCGCCGTAACCCAAGTCGTCTGCAATAATCCAGAGGACATTGGCTTTTTTCTTCTTCACCAAAGACGAGCATCCACCCAATGCGGGAGCCACTACACCAGATACCAAGACCCCCATCCCAATTCCGAGAAAATCTCTGCGATTCACCAATTCTTGATCATTCATTAGTTGGAGTCTGACCCTAAGTCGTCTTTTATTTTTTTTAAACAATAATTTTTTGTTGCCAAAGGTTTTCGTTTAACTATGTTTTGCGCTTTATCTTATGTTGAGCACAGAAACCAAGAAAAAACTGATGAGCGAAAACGCGCTCCACGACAAGGACACAGGGTCCTCCGACGTGCAGATCACCGTGTTGACAGCCCGGATTGAGCAAGTCACACAGCATCTTAAAATCAACCGCAAAGATCACTCCTCGCGCCGAGGTCTTCTTGCCATGGTCAGCCAGAGGCGTAAGCTTCTTAGCTACCTGTCAGGTAATGACAAGGATCGCTACAAAAAGTTAATCGAGAAGCTGAAGCTCCGTAAATAACGGACTCGGGATCCTCAAAGAACACTTTCAGACCGGGTATCCGCGCGGCTGCGCTGACCCGGTTTCTCTACACAGGAGCCGAGCCAGAGAAACGGGCGGGAAGAGCACACAAAGAAGTTTACAAGCCCCTGCGCCACGCGAGATGGGGTGCCCAAACAGCTCTGTGTTCTCTTCCGACTGATTCTCCCTAAAGTCTCGGTGGCGCTGCCGCACTAGGGAGAAATCCATGTCCGTCCATACAGTTACAGCCAGTCTCGGCACCACCGAGCTGATTTTCGAAACAGGCAAACTTGCCAACCTCGCTGACGGTGCTGTCACCGTCCGCTGCGCTGACACCATCGTCCTCACCACGGTCGTTTCCGCGGTCAAACCCAAAGAAGGCCAATCCTTCTTCCCCCTGACAGTGGATTACCGCGAAAAAGCCTCCGCAGCAGGCCGCTTCCCCGGCGGTTACTTCAAACGCGAAGGCAGGCCGACAGAAAAGGAAATCCTGACCTGTCGCATGATTGATCGCCCGCTGCGCCCGCTCTTCCCCAAAGGCTACTACTGCGACACGCAGATCATCTCGATCTTGCTCTCTGCAGACGGTATCAATGACCCTGACATCATGGCCATCAATGGCGCTTCCGCCGCCCTCATGGTTTCTGACATCCCGTTTGCTGGACCAGTCGGCGCCGTGCGCGTGGGACGCAATGCCAAAGACGAGTTTGTCATCAACCCCACTCACGAACAGCTTGGCGAAGGGGATATTGACCTCGTGTATGTCGGCACCGAAAACGAAATTTTGATGTTCGAAGGCAGCTCCCAAGAAGTTTCCGAAGAGGTCTTCTTTGCAGCCATGGAATTCGGTCATCAGCATGTCCGCACCATCGTGGCCGCACAGAAAGAACTGGCGCGCCTCGCAGGCAAACCCAAACGCGACCCCATTCTGTGGCTCGTCAAAGATGAGTTACTGGAAGTGGCTTACTCGGTGGCCGGTGAGCGCATTGAAGGTGCTCTCTACAAGCCCAGCAAAGTGGAACGCTCCAAAGCGGTTGAAGCCCTCCGTAACGAGGTCGAGGCTGCTATCAAAGAGCGCTATCCAGAGGCCACCGGTTTCGAGATCGAACAGGCATTTGATTACCTCCAGAAAAAAGCCTTCCGCAAGAGCATTTTCGACCGCAGACAACGCTGCGACGGTCGCAGTTTCGACGATGTGCGCCCTCTTTCTGGCGAAGTGGGTGTTCTTCCCAGAATTCATGGATCGGCACTCTTTGCCCGTGGCGAGACCAAGGCACTTTGCCTCTCGACACTCGCTCCGATGACCGAGATCCAAGAGATGGACTCCTACAGCGGTGGCTCCACCGAGAAACGCTTCATCCTGCACTACAACTTCCCTCCTTACTCCGTAGGTGAGACAGGCCGTTTTTTGGCTCCAGGACGCCGCGAGATCGGACATGGTGCTTTGGCCGAACGCTCGATTGAGCCTTTGGTTCCCGATGAAACCGATTTCCCCTACGCCATACGCATCTCTTCCGAGATCATGGAGTCCAACGGCTCCACCTCTATGGCCACCATCTGCGCTGGTTCTCTCGCGCTGATGGATGCTGGTGTGCCGCTTCGCGCGCCCGTCGGCGGTATCTCCGTCGGTCTGGTGACTGAATACGGCGACCAGGGTCAACTGCAGCGCCATCAGGTGCTCACCGATATCCTCGGCAGCGAGGACCATTTCGGTGACATGGATTGCAAAATCGCAGGCACCCGCAAAGGCATCACAGGATTCCAGCTCGACCT
The DNA here is from genome assembly GCA_020718645.1 of Verrucomicrobium spinosum. GTDB lineage: Bacteria > Verrucomicrobiota > Verrucomicrobiia > JADLBR01 > JAIBCM01 > DYRQ01. Next base: position 783 of record DYRQ01000025.1, on the reverse strand, counting down.
CAAACTGGCAGGTCTGCCGTTTGATATCATGAAGGAAGCCTTGGAAAAAGCCCGCATCGCCCGCATGTGCGTGCTCGACTCCATGGATTCCATCCTCCAAGCTCCGAGACAGGAACTCTCCCAATACGCCCCGCGCATTACCACGGTGAAGATCAACCCCGACAAGATCGGTCTGTTGATCGGACCTGGTGGCAAGAACATCAAAGCCATCACTGCCGAAACAGGCACTGAGATTGATATCAAAGACGATGGCACTGTGAGCATTTACAGCACCAACGCCGCAGGTATGGATCGTGCCGTTGAGATCATCAGTGGCATGACCGCTGAAATTGAAGTGGGCAAGACCTACACTGGACGAGTAGTCACGATCAAAGAATTCGGCGCCTTTGTCGAAGTGTTCCCTGGCAAAGACGGTCTAGTTCATGTCAGCGAGCTGTCTGAGACCCGTGTGAACCGCGTGGAAGACGCGGTCAAGATGGGCGAATCCATCCGCGTTAAATGCATCGGTGTGGACGATAAAGGTCGTGTGAAACTGAGCCGCAAGGCCGCTATGAAAGAGAAGGGCGAAACCCCGCTCGAGTAATAATCCGTTTATCGCACGGAATAATCATAAAACCCGCAGGAGACTGCGGGTTTTTTTATCCCTTTTTTCCAGGACTGCCAAGCTAGACAATATCCATTCCGCCGTGGGAGCATCATCTTGGATTCTCCTAAACCAAAAAACGGTAATAAACCCAAATTTTGCATTAGAAGGCATGGAAAGAAGGTAGTTGAGAGTTGGGA
>DYRQ01000107.1 GCA_020718645.1 Verrucomicrobium spinosum | reverse complement strand
CCGCTAGCAGAATTGCCCAAGACTCCAAGCCTCTTTTTTGATCTAGGGTGCAAATCCATGTTTTGGGGAGAACGAGTCCATCGTGTGGTTTGAGAAGCCGAGAAAATGATTGTGGGTGTCAGGGATCTACCGCAGCAAAAAATGCAGCGGTGTCGGAGAAATCCTCGAACACAAAGTCGGCTCCACAGGCTTTGAGCTGAGCCGCGCTGAACTTGCCCGTAGCAACGGCGACCGTCCTCGCTGCAATGGCTTGCCCGCAGGCGACATCGTGTGGGGTGTCGCCGATCACGAAGACTTGATCCGAGGGAAATTGTAGGCCAAAGACCCCTTCAGCCCGTTGTTTGGCGATAGCTGAGATCTGGTTGCGGTCGTGGTGGTCGTCGGCAAATGCGCCGAATGAGAAAAAATTACTGGCGTTGTAATGCTCGAGTTTCAGGCGGGCGCCGCGCTCGAGGTTGCCGGTGAGGAGGCCTTGCATGATGTTTGGCCTGCTGGTGTGTATCTCCTCGAGAATGTCTTGCACGCCAGGGTGGAGCTTGCCGTTGGCTTCGCAGGCGGGGAGGCGATGGATCAGGGCGTCTAGGTAGCCGTCGAGGAAACGCGAGATGTTTTCCATGCTTTGCTCTTTCTGGAAATGCTGGAGCACTTGCATGGCGATCAGCTTGTCAGTGCGTCCGGCCACCTCGATCCCTTCGAGGGTGTGGCGGATTCCGAAATGTCGCTCGATGGAATCCTTGAGAGCCTCTTCTCCGGCACCTCCAGTTGTCAAGATCGTGCCGTCTATGTCCCAGAGTAAGAGTATTGGAGGTTTCATCCTCCCATATATTAACAAACTCTTTTGGACAGAGAAACACCAAAATAGCTTAGGTCTAAGCGTGATGTAGAGAGGCGAGCGGGTGAGTGAAGAGTTGCACCCTGCAGGATTCGAACCTGCAACCTTTTGATTCGTAGTCAAATGCTCTAATCCGTTGAGCTAAGGGTGCCAGTGCCTTTTTCAAGACAGGTCTTTTAATCTAACGATGCAGTGTTGCTTTGCAAGCCCAATTGAAAAAATATTCGCGCAGGATGGTTACAGGGATTTGGAGAAAATGGGTAGGGAGAGGATGTATTGGGTCACGCGACTTGCATCGAGGTTTTCGACATCCACGGTGTAGGACGCCTGTTCGTAGGAAGGCGTTCTGGACTCGAGGAGGTCTCGTAGGGTGCTGAGGGGATCCTCGGTCTGGAGCAGGGGACGCCCACGGGCGTGGCGCACCCGTTCGTAGAGGTGTTCTGGGGTGGCCTTGAGGTAGATGACCACGGCTTGATTCTGGAGTCTCTGCCGGTTTTCTGGATCGGCGAATAATCCGCCACCTGTGGAGATGACACAGGGCGGGGTGGCGAGGGCGTCCTGTAGAGCCTGTCTTTCCAAGGTGCGGAAGTGTGCTTCGCCCAGTCGTTCGAACATCTCGGGTGTGGAGATGCCTTGCTCGAATTCGATGCGGGCGTCTGTATCCTCAAAGTGAGTCCCGAGCCAGTCGGCTAGATTCCTGCCGACCGTGCTTTTGCCGCACCCCATCATGCCGACTAGGGCGATGTGTTGTCTGAGCAGACCCACGCGGTGGTGTCAGCTCTTTTTGGACTTGGCGGGAGCCGCTTTTTCTACGGTGTCAAAATAGTCGAGATTGTAGATGATGCGTTTGTTGGCCATGGCGAGGTTGAACAGGGCATCTTTGGGTTCACAATGCTGTTCGTGCATGAGGCCGGCTATGATGGTGGCCAACTCTTCGCGCGTCTTGGCTTTGAGGATTTTGCTGTAGTATGAAACAAAAGCTTTTTTCGTCATGCCCCTATCATTCACCCGAATGGCTTGCAGGTCAATCATGAGAAAGAAAAAATCTCGTGTCGGAGAGACGGCGCTTGCAGCGGTGGCGGCATTTTTTATAGTCCGAGCTATGCCTTCGTTCGTTCATCTGCATGTCCATTCGGATTACAGCATCCTCGAAGGGGGATGCCGGGTGACGCTCGACAAAAGTCTGAAAAGCAATCCCATGGCACCACCCACCCTCGCCAAACACGCGGCCAAGATGGGCTACACCAGCATTGCGCTGACCGACCGCAATGTGATGTATGGGGTCATAGATTTTTACAAGAGCTGCAAAGATGCGGGTATCCGTCCCATTATCGGGTGCGAGCTGAATGTGCTCTCCTCGACACCGGCCAAAGGCAAGACGGCGGCGCCGGCATGGCATCCCCTCCTGCTGCTGGCCCGCGATGCCGAGGGGTATCGCAACTTGACTGATCTCTCGAGCCGAGCCTGCACCATGGATCCGGATAAACCAGTGGCTGTGGAGTTTGATTTTCTCGCCCGTCACACCGGTGGGCTGATCGCTTCTTCATCGTGCCGCAAGGGTGAAATTGCCTCGGCCTACTTCCTCCATGGGGAAGCCCAAGCCAGAGATCGAATCAAGAAGCTGGCTGGTATTTTTGCGCCCAACGATTTCTACCTCGAGCTGCAAGACCACGGGTTGGACGAGGAGAAAATGCTGAACCGCTTTTATATCTCGGAGTCGAAAAAATCTGGCATCCCCTGCGTGGCGACCAACGATGTTCACTACCTGCGCATGGAGGATCACGAGGCGCACGACATCTTGCTCTGCGTGAGCCAGAATAAGCCTCTGGCAGACGAGAAGCGCTATCGCCTGCCATCCCAAGAGTATTATCTCAAAAGTGCCGAGGCCATGGTCGATCTGTTTCTGGAATGTCCAGAGGCTTTGGTAAACACTAGCGCCATCGCCGAACGATGCCATGTGGAGATCGAGCTGGGCAAAAATAAATTTCCGGACTTCCCGCTGGAGGCCGGACGCAGTCGCGAGGATTATTTGCGCCAGCTCTGCGTGGAAGGGTTGGCCAGACGCTACCCTATCCAGCTCTCGGCGGAGGGTTCTGCCGATGAGTCCAAGATGCTCTGGGAACGCTTGGAATACGAATTGTCCGTGATCCACAAGACCGGCTTCAGCAGCTACTTTCTGATCGTTTGGGACTTCATCCTTTACGCCAAGCAGCAAGGTATCCCCGTAGGGCCTGGGCGCGGGAGCGCGGCAGGGAGCCTGATCGCCTATGTGCTCGGTATCACCGATGTGGACCCTATCAAATACGGCCTGCTTTTCGAGCGGTTTCTCAACCCGGAACGCGTGAGCCCGCCCGATGTAGATGTGGATTTCTGCATCAACGGGAGAGCGCAGGTGATTGATTATGTCCGCAAGAAATATGGGCCGGAGTGTGTCACGCAAATTGTGACCTATGGCACTATGGGAGCCAAGGCTTCTATCCGGGATGTAACACGCGTGCTTGGTATCTCGTATTCCGAGGGTGACAGGCTGTGCAAGTTAATCCCGAACCGTCCCATGGGTCTGACCATTTACGACGCCATTTACGGCAAGGCTTCCGATGAAAAAGGGGAAGGAGGTTCCCCTCCAGTGCCTGAACTCCAAGCAGCTATCGTGGGGGACGGAGACGATCGTCGCATCCTCGAGTTAGGCATGTCCATCGAGGGTTATATGCGGAGCACAGGCATCCACGCGGCCGGCGTGGTCATCTGCGATAGACCGGTGCAGGACTTTGTGCCGGTAGCCAGAGCCAAAGAGGGCGAGATGGTGACCCAATACGACCTAGGCGGGGTCGGGGATGTGGGCCTGCTCAAGATGGACTTTCTCGGCCTGAAAAACTTGACCGTGATCCAAGAGGCTTTGGAGATGATCCAAGCCAACACTGGCCGATCCATCTCCCTCGAGGAAATCCCGATGGACGATCCGAAGACCCTTGGGTTGATCAACGAAGGCAAGACTATCGGGATGTTCCAGATCGAGTCCGATGGCATGCGCCAACTCTGCCGTAATTTCCAAGTGAGTAGCATCTTTGATATCATTGCGCTGATTGCACTTTATCGCCCTGGTCCCATGGAGTTGATTCCAGCTTACATCCAATGCAAGAAAGGGGAGAGAGACATACTCTATGTTCATCCGCTCCTCGAAAAAAGCACGGCTGAGACCTGTGGTATGATGATCTACCAAGAGCAGGTCATGCTCGCGGCTCAGCTACTGGCGGGTTATTCCTTGGGTTCTGCCGACATGCTGCGCCGCGCGATGGGTAAAAAAGACGCCGAAAAAATGGCCAAGGAACGAGCTCGTTTTGTCGAAGGTTGCGCTGCTGTCAATGGTATCTCAGCCAAGGATGCCTCCGACATCTTTGATAAAATCGAAAAATTTGCCGGTTACGGATTCAACAAATCCCATAGCGCTGCCTACGGGGTTATTTCGTATTACACCGCCTGGCTCAAAGCTAACTATCCAGTCGAATACATGGCCGCCCTCATGAGCAACGACATTGGGGATGTGGACAAAATCGCGGTCTTCTGCCGCGAATGCGCCGGGCTCGGAGTGCAAGTGCTCCCGCCCTCTGTGAACCATAGCTACACCCGTTTTTCCACCGAGGGAGGCGCTATCCGATTTGGGCTCGCCTCCATTCGCGGCGGTGGGGAAGTCGCCTTCGACTACCTCGTGCAAGAGAGGACTGCGAACGGTTCCTTCAAAGACATCTACGACCTCTGCAAACGCTGCGATCCGCGCTACATCAAGCGCAAGGAATTGGAGTTGCTCGCCAAGACGGGAGCTTTTGATGAGATTAACCCCAACCGCGCCCAAGTCTTCCACTCGATTGACCACGCCTTGGCCAGCGCCCTCTCGGCGCACCAAGACGCCCGCTCCGGTCAGTCCAGCCTCTTCGGTGACGATATATTGGAGGAGAAGGATCCCGGATTGCAGTCCGAGTCGAACTCAGTGACCGACTGGTCATTTATGGAGAAATTGCAGTTCGAGAAGGAGCTGCTCGGCACCTTTGTGAGCGGCCATCCCATGGACGAGAAAGCGCGGGAGTTTGGCGCCTTTGATCTGACTCCTATCTCTAAGATCATGACCCTTCCTCACCTTACGCCAGTTCGGCTCGATGGCATGCTCACCGCTGTCAGGGCTCAAGTTTTCAACGAAAAACGCACCATACTGAAAGCCGTGCTAGAAAATCGCGATTCCTCGGTAGAATTATTTGTCGCACCCGCCGATTTCGAACGCATCGGCCCCCAGTTCCACAACGGCGAATTAGTCTTGGTCTGCGGCGTGGTGGAGGTCTCCGAGAAACAGCGTGCCACCACCGTCCGTGTCACTGAGGTCACTCCAGTCGAGAAGGCGTTTTACCTGCACGCACAGCGGGTTTATCTCTTAGCTGGAACCGGCGCCGACAGGGCTCCTGTCTCCGAAATCATGGAGTTGGTCAACCGCTTCTCGGGACGATGCCCGTTTTTCCTCGTCGTCCAATCTGGTGAACACCGGGTCTGCATCGAGCCCAACAACGCCCTTGGCATCCGAGCCTGCCCCGACTTTGACCAAGCCGCTAGCTCTCTCTTGGGCGCTGACAGTGTCAAGTGGATCACAGAGCGTAACCCCCCCATACCCGAGCCCAAACGACCCCGCTGGGCCAATCGAAAAAATAATTCTGACGAGGCGTAATCGTCATCCACCACGCTATGCACTGGGGAGAGATTAGCGATTTTAATGTTCGCTGATTCTCCTCTTAAGCCCAGCGACTAACTGCATTTGCACCACTTTTCAAAGCACGATCCTGTGCTAGTGTTGTTTTGTTATGAATACCGCGCCTTCTGAGATACCGACACCGCTCCGCCAATACATGCGGGAGATTGCCGAATCGCCCCTCCTCACTGCCGAAGAAGAAATTCGCTTGGGTCGCATTATCCAAAAAGGTCGTGCCGCCGAGAAAACCCTAGCTCAAACAACAAAGAAAACCGCTGCACCCAAATCCAAAGCAAAAGCCAGTGCATCGTCCTCTACAGCCGCACAACGCAAAACCCTGCGAGCCCAAATCAGCGAAGCCAAAGTCGCCCGCGATAAAATGATCGCCGCCAACTTGCGCCTCGTTGTCAAAATAGCACAAGATTACGCCAACTGCGGCGTCCCCCTCCTCGACATCATCTCCGAAGGCAACATCGGCCTCACCAAAGCTGTCGAACGCTTTGACCCCACCAAAGGCGCTAAGCTCAGCACCTACGCCGCTTGGTGGATCAAACAGTCCATCCGCCGCGCCATTTCGGATCAGGCAAAAACCATCCGCCTCCCTGTCCATCTCACCGACAAGATCGCCCGGATGCGCCGCCTGGAAATGCAGCTCACTGAGGAGTTCGGTCGCGAGCCATCCGACGAAGAATTGGCAGAAGAGCTGCAAATGCCGGCGCATAAAATTTCCCGCCTTCGGTCGGCCTCTCTTCACACAGCATCGCTCAACGCCAAAGTTGGGCACGATGATGACAGCAGCACCGAACTCGGCGATCTGGTAGGCGACGACAAAGCGATGGCACCAGGCGAATTAGTTGCCCACCAAGAAATCACCCGCAAAGCCATGAGCCTGCTGACCACCCTCGACGAACGCGAACGCCGCATCCTCGTCCACCGCTACGGACTGGACGGAAAACCCGCCATGACCCTCGAGGAAGTGGGTGTCAAATTCAATGTCACCCGCGAACGCATCCGCCAGATCCAGAACCTGGGGCTGAGCAAACTCGAACGCGCCATGACCGCCGACTTGAGCAACTTCACGACGGTGTGAGCTGACAGATCTGCGCTCTCGATTCCGCACAGTTTGATTGCAGGGGAGTAATGGGGCGACCCGACCTACCGCTTTTTCGCGATATACTTCACGCGAGGTTTTTTGGCGAAGTGCTTATCTTGAGTCCAGAGCGTCGCGGAGTATTTCTGAGAAATCGCGTAGATCACAGAATCGGCAAACGCCATATTTTCCTCGTAGCCAACAGCAGCAGCCTCGATGGCTAGATCGGAATCTAAATCAACGACCTGACCTTCCTGCATGGCGGCGACAGCTAAAATCGCATCGTCCTCGCCCCGTTCACGGAGGATCACCTTGAACACCTCGTAAAGACAGATGGAGGGAACGATGAGGGATTCAGAATCCTCAATGGCTGGGGTGAAGAAATCCGCCGTAGGCTCATCAGCAAAATAGGCCAGCCAAGCCGATGAATCTACGACATTCATAACCGATCCCCATCACGGACAAAAGAAGTATTGATCCCTTTGAGGTAACCTCGCAGGGCGCGAATGTCTCGCACGGGAACCACCTCGATACGATTCCGGAACAAGATCATGTGCGCCTTCTCTCCCGTTCGCAGTCCCATCGCCTCCCTGATCTTCTGCGGGATAACAATTTGAAATTTGGGGGAAATAGTCACTGTTTCCATGCGTATGACGGTATGACGAACGATAATTCCCTGCAAGGCTTCTTTCTGAAAGTGGGAAGCCTTATCGGGTTTACTGTAGTTAAGCCTAGTCGCCTGAACCCTATTTGCGAAATTTTTAAAAAGAGAAAAGGTCTGTAGGAGGGGCTACCCCTGTTACGGTTTGAAAGCAGCATGAATCTTGCTTGACGGTTGGAGTAAGGTAAAGCTAAGCGTTTCCTGTTATGCAAAGCCGATACAGTCGCTGGTTGGGTGGGATCTCCCATTTCTTGATTATTACATTTTTTGCTGTCTTACCGCTTATGTCCGAGGAAAAAACAACGGAACAGCGAGTTTCTGACCTCGAAAAACAAGTGGAGGACACCGGAAAGAAAGTTGAGCAGATTGATGACAAGATAGGCAAAATGCTGGAGCTACTCCAAAAGTCGGCGACTACCCCGACACCTAGTGTCGCCAAAGCAGAACCCGTTGCAGCAACACCGGCACCAGCAGCCCCAGAAAAATCAGATGCAGCTCCGGCCAAAAAGACGGTTAAATACGCCCCGGGTGCCCTGATGGATTTCTGGGTGTTGACCGATGCAGAATCAGTCGGAGATGTCCCAACGCGCAGATCTCTGGTGACCATCGTGGATGACAAAAAGCTTTTTGAGGGCAGGAGGTATCGGTCTGAACCCTCTATTAAGTGTAACTACGATCAAAGAATGGGGGCTTGCTGGCGGGGTTATTTGCGAATCAAAGAAGCCGGTGAGCACTCGTTTTCAGCGGACTTTACGCAAGGTGGGACAGGTTACCGATACGGTGCTGCTTATGTCAAGATTGAGGACACCACACAGCACTTGTGGAAGGCGATCAACAATAAGTCTTATGGCTCTTGGGCTGCAAGCACGCCCTTTAATCTTACCCTTGAGCTAGGACTCTACAAAATCGAGGTTTGGATGGGCTGTTTAAATGCCTACGACTCGGGCTCACTGTCTTCACTGTCACTCGACCTCAAAATGCGTGGGCCATCAGACAGGACTCTTCGTTCGTTGACCGCAGAGGACATTGTTCATGAGGAGTAACTTTC
>DYRQ01000106.1 GCA_020718645.1 Verrucomicrobium spinosum | reverse complement strand
CCGCGGAGTATGATGTGATACTGCGCCCCACGGTATTCAATTCGAATCGGCCTCGACCATAATCTCGAAGTCTGGTTTGGAGAATATGCCAAAGCGCCGTCTCGCCACTCATGGGAGAGCAGCAGTTATGCCAAGGGCCATATCGTGCCAGGGGAGGGCGACCACCTGCCATCGTGGCCTTCTATCATCCTCGAAGGCTCCCATGACCCACCGAACACCCCTTAACACCGTAATAACACGAACATACACTCGAAGGAGCACACATCAGGCAAGTCTGGTGGTGCGTGCTATTGCATCATCTAGGGCTCAGTCGTCCGTTGTGCCCACATGATTCAGGGCGCCTGAAGTTTTGCATTTTCTAACACAGGATTTGGGTTCAACTTGAACCATGTCCGACGAAATCCAAAAGCTGACTGATGAAATTCGTTTGTTCTGCGACGAGCGGGATTGGAAGCAGTTCCACGACCCCAAAGAACTCGCAGTGGCTATCGCGGCAGAAGCTGGAGAGTTGCTCCAACATTTCGTCTGGCAAACCGGTAGCCAGTCCGTGCAACGCGTGGGAGAACGGCGCGACGAGGTGGCCTCGGAAATAGCGGACATTGCTATACTACTTTTTGAAATGGCTGATCATTGCCAGATAGACCTCGCCCATGCCATGCGTGCTAAGCTGGAGAAAAATCGGCTCCGTTACCCAGTCGAAAAAGCACGCGGTTCCAACAAGAAATATAACGAGCTATGAGCGCCAACGAGGACTCCGCCCCCATCCACAAACGCCGCCCGCGATACTCGGGGAAAAACCCGCGCCGTTTTGAAGACAAATACAAAGAACACGCGCCGGAAAATTATCCGGAAACTATCGCTCAAGTCTTGGCCTCGGGCAAAACACCAGCCGGATCGCACCGCCCGATCATGGTGCAAGAAATACTCGATTCACTGAAACTTGCACCGGGCATGAGAGTGGTGGATGCCACGCTGGGCTACGGCGGACACGCGGCAGAGCTGTTGCCGCGCCTCTGTCCGGGAGGCGTTCTCATCGGGCTGGATGTAGATGGAATGGAACTGGCCAAAACTGAAGCTCGCCTTCGCGCGTTGGGTTGGGGACCGGAAACATTCCGCGTGCGCCGGAGTAATTTCGCAGGGTTGCCTCAAGTAGTAGCTCAGGAGGGATGGGAGGGAGCCGATGCAGTATTGGCTGATCTGGGGGTATCTTCCATGCAAATTGACACGCCTTCCCGAGGGTTTTCGTTCAAAGTAGATGGGTCTCTGGACATGCGTATGAACCCTTCGCATGGGCAGCCTGCCTCGCGTTTCATCGAATCAGCCAAGCCGGATGACCTCGCGCTTATTTTCACGGATAATGCCGATGAACCACACGCTGCCATTTTAGCAGAGGGTTTGGCAGGGCGCCAGTTTGGTAGCACCCTCCAACTGGCAACAGCTATCCGCGATCTGTTATCACCAATTTCATCGGCAGACATAGAGGCTACCGTCAGGCGTGTTTTCCAAGCTATCAGGATTGCGGTGAACGACGAATTTTCGGCGCTCGACTCCTTGTTGAGAAGCCTTCCTGCCTCACTCCGTGCGGGTGGGCGTGTGGCTATTCTGACTTTTCATTCGGGCGAAGACAGACGCGTGAAAAAATCGTTTCAGGCAGGCAGACGATCGGGTCAATACAGTGAGATAGCTGAGGAAGTGATCCGTCCATCACCCGAAGAGTGTAGGTCAAACATGCGAGCCTCACCCGCGAAACTGCGTTGGGCGGTCAAAGCTGATTTTTGACCCTCCCATATTGTGCGACCTAGATTATTATTTCTTTCCTAAAAGCGTGTTAGCAACCAGGTCCGGAGTCAGGACTTCCGGTAGCACTACAGGATTTTCCGGGTCGGCTGCACGATAGAACAAATAGACCGGCACACCTGATCGTCCCAACGATTTCAAGACACTGGTGATCCTCTCGTCCTTGTGTGTCCAGTCGGCTTTCATCGGCACTAGGCGGCCATCATCAAATAACTTCACTACACTCGCGTGCTTGAGTGTCACAGCCTCGTTGACTTTGCAGGTCAGGCACCAGTCTGCGGTAAAATCCACGAAGACATCCTTGCCAGCAGCCAAAGCGGATTGCACCGCCTCAGGGCTCCACTCCTGCCAGGCAATACCGCCGCGCGGTGCTTTCCCCTGCTGTGCCTTGGGCTGCAATTTCACCTGAATTTTCCCTTCAGAAATAACTGGGTTGGCGAAGAGCCAGTAAGAGCCTGCCACCAGCGCGAGAGCTGTCGCACGCGCTAGCCACCTGCTGATGGGTGTAGCGGCCACACCGCCCCATGTGCCCAGCACCCAACAGCCCAGCGCGAGCACGAGGAGAAAGGCCAGCACTTGCACTAGGCCACCACCAGCGATATGCGCCTGCAACACCCCGAGCAACCAGAGCGCCGTGCCCACCATAAAAAAGCCTGTGAATTGTTTGAAGGAGAGCATCCACGCGCCCGGCTTGGGAACAAAGCGGACCAGCCTTGGATCCGAGGCCAGTATCAAATAGGGCGTGGCCATGCCGAGCCCGAGAAACAGAAAGACCCAGAGCGTGACAACCGGTGACTGCGCCAGAGCAAAACCCACAGCGGCGCCCATGAACGGAGCCGTGCACGGGGTGGCCAGTGTCGTGGCAAGCACACCACTAAAAAAGGATCCGGCCATCCCCTCCTTGTAGGACAAGGATTGTCCTACACCCGTCAAACCGCCGCCAACCTCAAAGACGCCAAACAGGCTCAGACCCAGTGCAAACACCAGCGCCACCATGAACAGTAAAAAGCCCGGCGACTGGAATTGGAACCCCCACCCCAGACGCTCCCCACCCTCGCGAGCCAGCAAGAGCACCGCAGCCAGCGCAAGAAACGAGAGCAGAATGCCAGCGGAAAAAACCAGCCCGTGTCGGAAGATGGCGCGGGGATCTTCGGCGCCCTGACGCACAAACTGAAATATTTTCAATGCAATCACAGGCAGGACGCAGGGCATGATATTCAGGATCAGCCCGCCGACATAGGCGTAGAGGAGCACAAGGGAAAGACTGGGATCAGCCGCGGCTGTGAGCTGTTGTTTTTTGGGTGGTGCATCCAGGAGGGGACCTTGCACCGACCAAGCCCGGATTCCTTGACCATCACGAATTTCTAGCACCCCTGCCAACCTCTTCACGGCAGGCGCGTTGTCTTGGGCTTTGAGGCGTAGCGTGACACCATCTCCCTGCACCTCGGCCACTTGCGGCGCAGAGCCATCTACATCAGCGGCATTCTCCGAAAAAAAGTATAAAGCCGCACCCTCCGGCACAGACCCCATCAGGCGCAAAGCGTAGGCGTAGGGCGCGCTACTTTTCTCAAACCAAACCGTGGCCCCCTCGGTCGTAGGATCACGCGGGAGAGCCCGAAACAGGTTGGCGATCTGTTCTGCATCGGACGAAGGCGCGGATGTTTTTGCTACTGGCAACACCAGCGAGAGGGTGGCGTTCCCAGGCACGCACGCCTCTTTGCAAGCGAGCCATTGCACCTCGGCTTTCAAAGTGTAAGTGGAACCAATTTTGAGATCGCCCGGAGGAGTGATCGTATAAAGCAACCATGCCTCACCTTCGTAGCCGTATCCGATCAGACCGCCTTGGTCAAAACGCAGAGGTGAAGGCCAAAGCGGTCCGGCGATGATAGCGGGTTTCTTTGTCTCGGGCGCAAACGACCAATCCACTTGCGTGGAGAGACCAGAGTCTCCTGGATTTTTCCAATAGGTATGCCAGCCAGATTCCATCTCCAGCCTCACAGCCACCCGCACTGGCTTGCCGGGCTGCACAGCCGTTTTCTCGGAGAGAATCGAAGCCTTCGCGGGGCTCAGAGGGAAATCCGATTGTGCCGCAACAACCGTGTGAAAAAAAGTGAGTGTGCCGACAATCCCAGCCAGGGTAAGGAACAGCTTGTGCATGAAGGGAGCCTAGCACAAAAAATGCCCGGACGCCAATCATTCCTCCAGCCCATCGCGCCAATCAACAGCACGGCGAACGAAGAAAATCACTGGAAAAAGTAAGAGACGCCGAGCTGGTAGCCAGCCTCGTTGGAGCCGAGATTGTGATCCGCCATATCCGCATTGGACATGTGATGCCAATCAAATTCCGCAGTAGCAGCCCACTGGTCACTGATCATGTAGCGCACACCGACACCGATGTTGAGCTGGAAACAAAAATGCTGCCCGATGGCATTGTTATCCGTGTCGGTGTAAACAAGACCGGGGCCCATCTGGACATAAGGAACGAACTTCCAGCCGGGTTGCACAAAATTATAGCGCACCAGAGCATTGGGTCCCACCACGACACTACCACCACCCACCGTGTCAAAAATCTCGGCCAAAAACAGCTCGCCCACCACTTGGAGATTGCCGCGATACCACGCCTGACTCGATCCCATGATCCCTGTGAGATTGTAGGCAATGCGCGGGCTGTTGCCCCAATAATTGATCCGCTCCCGAGCTCCCTCGATACCAAAGGAAGGACCAAAGAAAGGCCCCGTCACGAAGCTGGCTTCGAGTCCGCCCTGCGCCCATGGTTGACCTCCGGTCACATCCTGCTCGAGAATCGAGCGGCTCATGCCTAAATTGCCGCCACATACTCCCGATACGGAGGCGAAAGAAATGACAGCAACAGCTATCAGAAAACGAATCGTAGCCATGAAACTCTTTTAATTGACCTAACTAGATAGGCAATCTTTTTTTTCGTTGTTACCAATAGTTCTCACAAATTCTCCGGCCAAGCATGCTTGGGATATTTGCGCATGAGTTCCTGCCGAATTTTGGGATAGGTGGCAGTCCAGAATGTATCGAGATTTTGGGTGACCTGCACCGGACGCATATTGGGTGCCAACAGCTCGAGCCTCAAAGCCACGCGTCCTCCGGCTATGCGGAGTTCCCCGCGCTGACCGATAAAATCTTGCAGGCGCGAGGCCACCGCCGCGGCCCCGTCGGGAGTGTAAGTGATCTTCGCCCTGCGCCCAGATTTCAGCACCAGGTGAGTGGGCGCCAACTCGTCAAGCGCGGCTAGCTGTTCGCGGGACAGCCACTCGCGCAGCTTCGGTTTCACCTCGGCTTCTTTGATCTCTTTGTAACTGAAAGAACCATGACAAATGTTTTCGAGCAATGTGATCTTTTCCTCGGAACCTATAGGATGCAACCCGAGTTCTGGCCACCAGCCAGACAGTAAATTGACCCGTGTGATCCACTGTTCGCAATCGTCGTCCCAGTTTTTCAGCACCAGTCTGCCCGCCGCAACTTCAGCGGCCAATAACCCGGCGGCAGCATCGGCTCCGGGCTCCCCCGCCTTCTCCTCGGCTAGCACCAGATCGCGAAACAGCTTGCGGCGAACCGCAAAAACCTTGCGCTGCACCGCATCATAAAAAACCGATGCTTCATCGCGGAAATCTGAGGGAAACAGGTCATGCAACCAAGCCTCTTCAATCGCGGTGTTCAGGCTGAGCTGGACACGCAGTTCACCGTGGGCGCTTTCGATCTCGCGTATCTCGGCAGCCACCAGCAAGGAACTCTCCCCTGCCAGCGAATCGCGATCGAGCACCCCACGCCGCCGGTGAACCAGATCGTAGCGCACCGTGCCGGAATCCACTCGCCGCGCCACATGGTCTGCAAATCCCGCCAAGATGCATCGGCGCACGGCGTCATCGTTTGGAGCCGGTGTCGCAGGCACATCGCCAGCTAGGGATAACAGTTGTGAATGAATCATCGCCGCCTGCCTCGCTGATCCGGCGTGAATGCCGTAGGCATCGCAACGCCGAGGGTCAAACTGGTTCCGCGAGGCGAAGGAATAGGCTCGCATGAGAGGGAAAAAGTCCGACGGCGCCGAGTCGCCAAACAGCTCCTCGCGCTTTTCTCGCACGCGCTTATCAGTGGCTCGTATAAAAAGTGAGCGCACCTGGCAGAGCGCCGCGACCATGGCAGCCGCAGGGAAACAGCCGAGCCGCCGGGCTTCCAAAAACATCCTCGCAAAACGGGGATGCACCGGGAATTCCAACATACTCCGCCCGTCTTCGGTGATCGCCCCATCCTGACCCGCAGCACCCAAGTCGTGCAATAGCTCTTCGGCGTGTGCCAAGTGTTTGGCCTCGGGTTTCTCGAACCACGGAAATTCATCCGCCCGAGGAAATCCGTGCGCCTTCAAAAACAAGGCTGTCTCGGATAAATCCACGCGATGGATTTCGGGTTGATCAAAGGCAGGACGCAGCCGGTGCTCGTGCTCGGCCCAAAGCCGGACGCAGAGGCCGGGTCCGGTGCGACCGGCGCGACCAGCCCGTTGGTCTGAGGAGGCGCGAGAGATTTTCTCCACTAACAGCGTATTGATACCCCGATGCGGATCGTGACGGGCGATGCGGGCCAACCCCGAGTCCACGACCAGACTGACACCATCTACGGTGATCGAAGTCTCGGCAACATTGGTGGCGACAATAATTTTCCTCGCTTCGGAAGGCTCCACCGCCTGGTCCTGCTGATCGGCGGACAGCTCGCCGTGCAAGGGGAGAACAGCGGCTTCCTTGGCTCCAATCCTGTCGCGAATAGCGGCCATGGTTTTGGTGATTTCGTAAGAACCCGGCATGAACACCAGCGTGTGGCCCGAGGTGCGTGCGAAATGTTTTTCCACGGCTTCTGCCGCGCTTTCCCACACAGGCCATTCGCGGCTGGCAGGGGCGGCCTCATATCGGTGTTCGACCGGGTAGGTGCGGCCTTCACTCTCCAGCACGGTGGCGGGCTCCAGAAATCGTGCGAGCGCATCCGTCTCGAGGGTGGCAGACATGACGGCGAGCGTGAGATCCGGTCTGCGGGATTTTTGCAACTGCGATGCGAGAGCTAGGCAGAGATCGCCGTCGAGATGCCGTTCGTGAAACTCATCAAAAACTATCGCACCCACCCCCGAGAGCGAAGGGTTGCCGAGCATCCGGCGCAGGACGAGCCCCTCGGTCACATAGATGATCCGCGATTTTTTTGAGACCCGGCTATCAAATCGAATCTGGTAACCAACCTCGTCCCCGAGCGAAACACCGCGCTCGCGCGCCACTCGTGCCGCCAGCATGCGGGCGGCGAGACGACGCGGTTCTAGCACGATAATCTCGCCCTGGATCAGACCGCTCTCGAGCAGCATCTGGGGCACCTGTGTAGATTTGCCTGAACCTGTGGGTGCCCGGATAATGAGACGGCGGCTGTCGCGCAGACGGGCGACTAGCTGGTCTCGCAGAGCGTAGATCGGCAACGACTGACCGGAGACGCTCACGCTTTGGAGGACTTGGAGGAACCCGACTTGCGCTCGATAGATTTGCGGAGTTTGCGCAGCCCGACGTTCTGGATCTGGCGCACGCGTTCGCGGGTGATTTTGAACATCTCGCCGACCTCCTCGAGCGTGAGCGGTTTGTCACCACCCATGCCGTAACGCAGGCTCAAAATTTCCTTTTCCCTCGGGTCCAGCGTGTCGAGCGAATGAATCATTTCCAAGGTGGCATCTTCTTGGGCAAGCAAGTCGTCAGGTGTTCGGGCAGATTCGTCACCGACCAGCTCTCCCAACTCGGATCCTTCGTCATCACCACCAACGCTCACATTCAGTGAAGTAGGCCGCAGAGAGGCCGTGCGGAGCATGGTGATTTTTGCGGCGGCCAAGTGCATTTCCTCGGCGATTTCATCGTCGGTCGCCTCGCGCCCAAACTCCTCGTTGAGCTGCTCGGTCACCCGGCGCAGCCTAGAAAGCTTGTCACTGAGGTGGACAGGAAGGCGGATCGTCTTGCCTTGGTTGGCCAGAGCGCGTTTGATGGCCTGCTTGATCCACCACGCCGCGTAGGTGCTGAGCTTGGCGCCTTTGGCGGGCTCGAACCGTTCCACGGCTTTCATCAGGCCGATGTTTCCCTCGGAAATCAGGTCGAGCAAGGGAAGCCCGTAGTGGTTGTAATCTTGCGCAATTTTCACCACTAGCCGGAGGTTCGATTTGATCATGGTCTGGCGTGCCGTCGCACCTGCTTGGACGGCTTTTTTCAGCTCGTTCATCTGTTTTGGGGATGTGCCTGTTTTGGCACCAGTCTGTGCAGCTTTGGCGGCCATCAGTTTCTTGAGTTTAATTTCCGCTTCAGATCCAGAGCGGATCAGGGCAGCCAACTCCGCCTCTTGATCAGGGGTCAACAACGGCACTTCGCCGATTTCCCGTAGGTAAATCTTGATGGGGTTCTCACTGTCGCTGACGGATGGCACGGTCACGGCCTCATCTAAGAAGCACTAAAAAAAATGGGAAGCCAAATCATCGCGTGCGCAGTAACCTCCACCGAATTGCTACAGATGCAAGATGCGTGCGATTATTAAAGTTGGGTAATCTTGAGCCGGATAAACTTCTTCGTGTCCGCGCCCATGGCGACACTGGCTTTGACCG
>DYRQ01000105.1 GCA_020718645.1 Verrucomicrobium spinosum | reverse complement strand
ATCATCGCGGTCACGGCGCATGTGCTCCCGGAAGACAAAAGAAAAGCCTGCGATTCGGGCATGAATGATTTCATCGGCAAACCCATCCGCCTCCCCCTGCTCAAACTCGCCTTGCAACAGGCTTATGAACGGCTGACCAACACCCCAGGCTCTAGCTAGTTCCGATCTGGCTTACCGCCAGCCGAAGAGCATCTGCCAAAACGCTCGTCTCCCCACTAGAATCTCCGCCTGCACTCCTGCCCCGTAAACCAGTGGGTAGGGTATCTGCTCGACATCGGCAACAATCTGGTAGCCGCCCCCGTTGTCACGATCCAGCGCGACCTCCCGCACTCGAGCCACTCCAAACGGTGCCAAACGGTCGGGATTATTTTTTGCACTGAACCGCACCCGAGCGCCCGGTTGGATCAAGTGCAGTCTGTCTTCGCTGGCAGTCAAAAGCACCACATACCGCTCATCCTCTAGGATCTTGGCTATCACTTGCCCCTCGGACACCTCGCCCCCCACTTCCCATGCAGTCAGCCCCACCACCCTGCCTGAGACGGGACTCGATATAGTCTGGAGACCTCCGGCGCTGTTCGTGCCTGGGATCACTCGGGCCAGCACCTGTCCTGCTCGGAGCAGCTCCCCTTCCCGAGCCACCACTTCCCCTAACACACCTGAAAGCGGGCTGGTGACCAGGCGGACTCTCCGCGCAGACACTCGTCCAGTCGCAGGCACTCGCTCGTCTATCACTTGGGTCAAAGCTAACCCTCCCAACACGCAGACCACCGCCACGGACAGGACGAGCCCAAGCCTCATCCACGAGGGCACAGAAGAACGGGGCAGCAAGTGGGCATCCAGACAGTAACCCTCCCCTGCTATATCCGTGCGGGGAGAGACTGCTACCGTCTGTGGCTCATGGTTCACACGGCTCATCCCCCACCCCCAGTCATCGGCTTGCGAGTCGGTCCGCTCATCGGAATCATACCCTCCACCTGTGTATCGTAGAGCTGGCGATAGTATCCCCCGTGCCGCGTCACGAGTTCCTCGTGCGTGCCCACCTCAACCAGCCGCCCCTGATGCAGCACAAAAATCTGGTCGGCATTGTATATCGTCGAAAGACGGTGCGCGATAACCACCGAGGTGCGCCCCGCCATCAACGCGTCAAACGAGCGTTGGATCGCCTTCTCGGTCTCGCTATCGAGGGCGCTCGTGGCCTCGTCGAGAATCAGGAGTTTTGGGTTTTTCAAAAAGACACGGGCTATGGCCACTCTCTGCTTCTGCCCTCCTGACAGACGGGCTCCCCCTACTCCCAGCACAGTATCAAGCCCCTCTGGCAGTAATTCGACAAACTCGGCTAAGTGCGCCAGTCGCAGTGCCGACCAGATTTGTTCATCGCCGGATTCTTTGCCCAGAGCGATATTGGCTCGGATAGAGTCTTGAAAAATGACTGGCTCTTGCAATACGAACCCAATGTGGGAGCGCAATTCGCGCAAATTCCAGTCCCGCACATCAGTCCCATCTATGCGCAGAGAGCCGCCCACTGGCAGGTAATTGCCCACCAGCAAACTCGCTAAGGTCGTCTTCCCTGAACCCGACTGTCCCACCAGCGCAGTCATCGTGCCTGGCCGTATGCGAAACGACAAATCCCGCAACAGCGGTTCCTGTGCGTGGTAGTAAAAACAGAGGTTTTCAGCCTCGACCTCCCCGCGCAACCCGCCACGAGCATCGCCCGGAGGTTTCGACAAATAGGGCTCTTGTTCGATCTTCACCAGTTCTGCCACTTTTTCTGCGCTCGCTGCCCCCGCCTGTGTCACAGCCCCGAGCTGGAGCAAATTATTGATCGGGCCCCAGAGCATCGCCTGGTAACTGTAAAACGCAAAAAATTCGCCAAATGTGATTTTACCCTGCAAAGCCATGGCTCCCCCGACTAGCAGAAAAATATCTCCTCCAATGTTGCTGAGCTGTTGGATGAGCATCGAGACTGTGTGAAACACGGTCCAATGTTTGATACCTTCATGCCGCAACGCCTCGCAGCGTTCTTGTATCTTGCGCAGAAAAAACGGCTCGGCTCCGAAGGCTCTCAAAACTTTGATCCCCTGAAAAGTTTCGGTCACTGCTACAGAAAGTGCAGCCACCCGGTCAGACTCCTGCCGATTAAACTCTTTCATCGCCCGGAAAGAATAGTAGGTAGCCATCGCTGTCAGTGGCAGGGTGACCAAAATCACCGCTGTCAGCCACGGGTTCATCCAAAGCATGAATCCCACCACAGTCAATACAGTGAACGACGAGGCCGTGATCCCTCGCAAAAAAGTAAATATCGTGCCGTCCATCTGGTTGACATCGTTAGTCAATCGCGCCGCGATCCGACCCGCCTCGAGCTGTTCGAAAACCCGGGTAGGCGCCCCCATCAATCGCAGCGCTGTCTCGAGGCGCAGCTCGTGCAGGGAGTTGCGGGTGATCTGGAGCACATAATGGCTCTGCCACCCAGAAATGAATGCCCCGACAATTTTGAGTGCTACAATGAGCAGCACCACAAACACGAGCATCGAGAACCCCGTCGCATCACTGGAAACAGCCCCAGGAACAGGAACGCTACCAAAGATCACCTCGTCTATCAGCAGCTTGCTTAGGTAGGGGGCTGGTGCAGCGACTAAAGCCGTCAGCAGGGCGAAGACAAGGATTCTCACCATCCCCTCGGGATAACGCAGCGCCAACTTCACCATCACGGCAGTTCCCCTCGTGGGGTATGGGGTCTGCTGATCGTCGTTCATCGAGAAAGTATTACTCTCTCTGTGCTCTAATCCTGCGGTGAGAAAAATCAAGCCAATCCAGCAATCCGATTGACCCCCCTGCCCTCACGCGCTACTCGATAGACATGAGCGAGCCAACCCAGAATTTGAAAAAAACCGCCCTGCACGCCGCACACCTTCGCGCCGGAGCACGCATGGTGCCTTTCGGCGGTTGGGATATGCCAGTGCAATATTCCGGAATCCTCGAAGAACACAAAACCGTCCGCTCGTCCTCCGGTATCTTCGACATCTCTCACATGGGCGAATTCTCCGTGCGGGGCTCCGGAGCCACCGCATGGCTCAACGGCCTAGTGACTAATGATGTCTCCAAGCTCCAGGTCGGCCAAGGCCAATACTCTCTCATGCTCAACGACCACGGTGGAGTCATTGATGACCTCATCTATTACCGCACCGGCGCCGAAGACTTTTTCCTCGTGGTCAACGCCTCAAAAATCTCCGAAGACGCCGAGTGGCTCCGCTCGAAAGCTGGATCTGATATCGAATTCTCCGACCACAGCGACCTCGTCTCCGCTATCGCTCTGCAAGGCCCACAAGCCCGCTGGGCTCTGGCCAAAGCCGTGCCCGGCGCACCCCTTCCTGCCCGTTTTTCCGTAGCTGACTTTCAGTGGGGTTCCGTGCCGTTGCGCATTGCCCGCACCGGCTACACCGGCGAGGATGGTGTCGAACTTTTCTTCCCCAACGACGACGCAGAAAAAGTGTGGGACGCCCTGATCTCCGCCGGTGCGAAACCAATCGGACTCGGTGCACGCGACACTCTCCGTCTCGAGGCGTGTTACCCGCTCAATGGCCAAGACCTCACCCCCGACACCACCCCGATCGAGGCAGGGCTCAGCTTCGCGGTCAACTTGGATAAAGGGCATTTCACTGGCCGCGATAAACTCGCCGAACAAAAAGCCTCGGGCACCCAGAAAAAACTCGTCGCCTTCGCTCTCACAGGCAAAGGTGCCCCACCCCGCCCCCACCACCCCGTCTATCTTGGTGAAGAAAAAATCGGCGAGGTCACCAGCGGCACTTTCTGCCCGACTCTCGCCAAAGGCGCTGGACTAGCTCTGATCTCTTCGGCCCACGCGTCTGTCGGCCAGCAGCTCGAATTGCTCATCCGCGACCAGCGGGTTCCCATTGTCATCGAGAAAAAACCCCTCTACAAATCCCCCTCACTATGAACACCCCTACCGAACTCCTCTACACCGAATCCCACGAATGGGCTCGCATCGAAGGCGACTCCGCTACTGTGGGCATCACCGACCACGCCCAACACCAGCTCGGCGATGTGGTCTTTGTCCAGCTCCCTAAAGTAGGGGCCACCGTCGCTGCCAAGGCATCGGTAGCCGTCGTAGAGTCCGTCAAAGCCGCCTCCGATATCTACGCTCCTCTCTCGGGTGAAATCACCGAGATCAACTCCAGCCTCGAGTCCGACACCGCCCAGATCAACCAAGATCCCTACGGCAAAGGCTGGATGTTCAAGATTCGCCTCTCGGACTCCTCCCAGACTGCATCGCTGAAAAGCGCCTCGGACTACAGCGCACTCACAAGCTAAGTCCTCCCATCTGGACTAGCACCCGGAACTCCGCTTCTCCCAGCGGCATCACCGACAACCGCGACTGCCGCAACAAGGCAATCTCGGCTAACCGGGGCTCCGCCTTGATCTGATCCAAAGTCACAGGTCTCGGAAGCGTCTGAACAGGACGCAAGTCCACACAGATCCACCCTCCCTCTTGTGCGGTTGCATCAGGATACCCCTCGCGCGAGACTTCAGCTAGACCCACGATTTCTTTGCCAATCACGCTGTGGTAAAAAAGAACGCGATCGCCACCACGCATGGCCGCGAGATTATTTCTTGCTTGGTAATTGCGCACGCCAGTCCAGGCAGTGCCACCATCTTTGAGAAAGTTATCCCACGAATATGCCGTGGGCTCTTGTTTCACCATCCAATATTGCATACGACAAAAATGCACCAGAACAGAACGATTGCACGCTGGAGTGAAAAAAAAATGCGATTAGGAATAATTATTGTTGCACTGTCTTACGCTACACATAAACGAGAGTGCGTATGACGCCACGCAAAAGAATTGGTATATTGACCAGCGGCGGCGATTGCCCGGGCCTGAACGCAGTGATCCGAGCCGTCGTCCGTTCCGCTAGCGAATTGGGTTGGGATGTTTATGGCTTCCACGACGGTTATGAAGGAACGCTTGAACCCGTCTCCTTCACCATCTTGGATCGCCGCCGCACTTCGGGCATAATGCAGCTCGGCGGCACCATCCTCGGCACCACTAACCGCGGTCGTTTCGTAGCCAAGTCCGGCCACGGCGACAAATCTTTGGTGGATCCTGAGATCATCCGCCAAGCCAAAGAGAATCTGGAACAGCTCCGCATTTCCGCCCTGGTCTGCATCGGCGGCGATGGTTCGCTCTCCACGGCTCAACAGATGTTCGAAGCGGGTATCCCCACTGTGGGCGTGCCCAAGACGATTGATAACGATATCTCCGCCACGGCCACCTCCTTCGGCTTCGACTCGGCTTGCGCCTGCGTCGCCGACGCGTTGGATCGCCTCCACACCACCGCCCGCAGCCATCGCCGCGTGATGGTGGTCGAGACGATGGGTCGCTACGCTGGTTGGATCGCCCTGCACGGCGGTATCTCTGGCGGCGCTGACATCATCCTCGTCCCCGAGATTCCGTTCAACTACGAGTATGTGATCCAAGCAGTCAACAAGCGCATGAGCTCAGGCTACCGCTCCACCATGGTGGTTGTGGCCGAAGGCGCCCGCGCTCAGGACGGCGAATTTGTGATCAAAGGCGAACACGGCGCAGGCGGCGAAAAACGCCTCGGCGGTATCGCTAACCAAGTGGCTGATGCCATTGGCTCAAAATTGCCTTGGGAAACACGCACCGTAGTGCTGGCACATCTCCAGCGCGGCGGCAACCCCACCTCGCAAGACCGCATCCTCGGCACCCGCTTCGGCGCGGCAGCCGTGGATCTGATCAAGCAGGGCAAGTTTGGCCACATGGTCAGCTATCAGGGTTATCAGGTCGGCAGCGTCTCGATCGAAGAGGCAGTCGGCCAGATCAAGCGCGTCCCACCCGACGGCCAAATCATCACAGCAGCCAAAAACATGGGCATCTACTTCGGTGACGCCCCTGTCAAAGTCCCAGGTCAAGAATCCGCCTGACCGGGTCTACTCGAGAAGGTAGCATCCATGGGTCAACAGCACACTGTTCCTCTACGGAACAAGACTGAAACTCAGGCTGCTACCTCCCACTCGACTCCGGAGGCAGCCAAACTCTCGTTCGACGGCTACCAGAATCATGGTTTCTTCGACGAGATGTTCGATGCCAAAGGCCGCGTCCGTCCCCACTACAAAAAACTCCTCAAACGCATTGAGACCCTGACCGGTTCTCAGTTTGAAGAGCGCCGCCAGATGGCGGATCGCCTGTTCCTCCACCAAGGCATCACCTTCACTGTTTACAGCGACAATCAGGGCACCGAACGGCTCATGCCTTTCGATCTCCTGCCCCGCATTGTCCCGGCCAAAGAATGGGATCTGATCGAGAGAGGATTGACCCAGCGCATCACGGCGCTCAACCTTTTCCTCCACGACATCTATCACGATCAGAAAATCATTAAGGACAAGGTCATCCCCCGCCACTACATCGAAGCCGCCCGGCATTTCCGCAAGGAGTTCATCGGTTTCCATGTCCCGCGCAACATCTACATCCACATCTGCGGCAGCGATCTCGTGCGCGATGATAACGGGGATTATCTCGTGCTCGAGGACAACGGTCGCACCCCCAGCGGTGTTTCCTACCTACTCGAGAATCGCAACACCCTGCGCCGTGTTTTCCCCAACTTGTTCGAGACCTACGCCGTGCGCCCCGTCGAGCACTACCCCCAAGAGCTGCTCAAACTCTTGGCCTACATCGCTCCGCATGGCAAACCGAACCCCACCATCGCGCTGCTGACCCCCGGCATCTACAACAGCGCCTTCTTCGAACACTCTTTCCTCGCGCGCCAGATGGGCATCGAAATCGTCGAGGGTCGCGACCTCGTTGTTTCTGGTAAACATGTTTACATGCGCACCACCAAGGGGCTCAAACCCGTAGATGTCATCTACCGCCGCATAGATGATGATTTCCTCGACCCGAAGGTGTTCCGCAAAGACTCTCTGCTCGGCGTCCCCGGTATCGTCGAGGCTTACCGCGCCGGCACTGTCAGTCTCGCTAACTCCATCGGCACAGGTGTGGCCGATGACAAAGTCATCTACTATTTCGTCCCACGCATGATCGAGTATTATCTGGGAGAAAAGCCGATCCTGCCCAATGTCTCCACCTACTTGGCCAGCGAGCCCGATGACATGAAATTCATCATGGCGAATCTCCCAAAACTGGTTGTCAAATCCGCGAATGAATCCGGCGGTTACGGCATGTTGGTCGGCCCGCACGCCACGAAATCTGAGATCGCTAAATTCCGCAAGCAGATCCAAGAAAACCCGCGTAATTTTATCGCCCAACCCACACTCGGGCTGAGCCGCACGCCATGCTATGTGGACGGGCATTTCGAGGGGCGCCATGTGGATCTGCGCCCTTACATTCTCTACGGGGAAAAAGTCACCATCGTCCCGGGTGGCCTGACCCGCGTCGCTCTGAAAAAAGGCACCTTGGTCGTCAACTCCTCCCAAGGTGGAGGGGGCAAAGACACATGGATTTTATCGGGGGATTCCTGACATGCTCAGCCGCGTTGCAGACTCACTGTGCTGGATGGGACGCCATATCGAGCGGGCCGCTTTCGTCTCGCGCCTGACCAACTCCAATCACCGCATCCTCTTCGACCTGCCTCAAGCCGATTCCGACCGCGGACGCCGCGACTGGCACAAGCTGGTCGAGTGCTTGGCTCTCGAGAGTTTTTTCCGCAAAACAGGGTTCGAGCGCGACTTCCTCTCCATCACAGAATTTCTCGTCTGGCACCCCGACAATCCCAGCTCGATCTACAGTGCGATCCGCTCTGCCCGCGAAAATGCCCGCGCCGTGCGCGAACAAATCTCCACGGAGATGTGGGAACAGGTCAACTGCCTCTACTGGTGGATGAACTCCAAGGCGTCCCGCCAAGTTTACGAGAAAAACCCTTACGATTTCTTCGAATACATTCACTCGGAAGGCCAGCTCTTTGAGGGCATCACCAACTCCACCCTGCGCCAAGGCGAGGCATGGGACTTTATCCAGCTCGGGAAAAACCTCGAGCGCGCCGATGGCACCACCCGCGCTCTGGATGAAAAATTCCACCTCCTTGCCCAGCACCACGAACTTCTCCAATCACTCAGCGTCCTGCGTATCTGCGGTGCCGTGCAGGCTTACCAACAGACTTTCCACTCGGATGTCACCCCCATCCAAGTCGCCAAACTTTTGATCCTCGACGCCTCTTTTCCCCGCTCGGTTATCTTCTGCCTGCGCGCTTCAGATCAAGCCTTGCGCCGCATCTCGGGAGTGCAGGAAGGCGCCTTCTCGAATGAGGCAGAAAAAATATCCGGACGCCTCTGCTCCTCCCTCATCTACAGCCGTATCGAAGATCTCTGGTCACTCAGTCTGCACCGGACCGTGGATGATCTCCAAGCCCAGATGAACGCCCTCGGCATCGCAATCTTTGCCACTTACATCAACCGCAAAGAAGTTGCACCCGAGACTCCCTACGCTGCAGAACAGTAAATCTGGTCTATCTCCTCCCATGGCTCTTCCAGACCACCAGCTCTCGCATAAACCCA
>DYRQ01000024.1 GCA_020718645.1 Verrucomicrobium spinosum | reverse complement strand
TTAGGAAGCCCCTGTTGTCCAGAAAGCCCTGTGGTTGACAGGGTGCTGAAGTCAGGAGATATGCTGCGCCATCCCCTTGCCGGCGAGCCAGCCCGTGCTCCAGGCTGCCTGAAAATTGTAACCGCCCGTGATGCCGTCCAGATCCAGCACTTCGCCTGCGAAATAGAGACCAGGCGCGAGTTTGCTTTCCATGGTGCGGAAGTCCACTTCCTTGAGGTTGACTCCACCGCAGGTCACAAACTCATCTTTGTTGGCGTTCTTGCCGACCATCTGGAGGGGAGCCGATTTGGCCAAGGACATCAAGGCTCTCACGGCAGAAGTGGAAATCTCGCACCAGCGTGTTGCCGGAGGAATGTGGGCCAGCTCAGCCAAGGCTTTCCAGAGACGCGAGGGAATGCCGGGGTAGGGTGAGTTGAAAACTTCTCTGCCCCCCTGTTTCTGGCGGTTGTTCTCGATCCACTCCAACAGAAGGTGTTCTCCAGTGTGTGGGATGAAGTCGGCGCGAATTTCACAGCGGTAGTGCATTTCAGAAAATACTCTTGCGGCCCAAGCAGAGAGACGCAGCGTGGCGGGGCCGCTGATTCCGGTGTGAGTCAGGAGTAGGGGGCCGGATTGGCTGATGCCGTGGGCGGGAAGAGAGAGCGTGACGCATGGGACAGAGACACCAGACAATCGTTTTGGCCATTCGTCCGCGAGTGCGATGGAGAAGAGCGAGGGCACGGGGTAGGACACCGTATGTCCTAGTTGGGTGGCAGGGTGTGGGGTGTCTCCTGCACGGCATCCGCCAGTGGCGATCAGCACTGCACGGGCTGTGATGGATGCGCCATTTTTTGAGGTGATCTGGTAACCTTGCTCGACTTTTGTAGCGGATACTTCGCCCAAGCAGGTGCGGACTTCGACTCCCGCAGCGCGGGCGGCGTCCTCCAAGGCAGTGACGATGCTGGACGAGTGGTTGCTTGCCGGGAAGACTCTGCCATCGGGTTCTGTCTTGAGCGGGACATCGCGGGATTCGAACCACTCTATCGTGTCTTTGGGCTGAAATTTGTAAAAAACTCCAAGCAGCGCTTTGGCGCCGCGCGGGTAGTGCGTGACTAGTGATTGAGGGTCAAAACAAGCTGGGCAGACATTGCAGCGACCCCCGCCAGAGATGCGGACTTTGGTGAGGAGGTTTGGGCTTTTTTCTAGAATAAGAACTCTCGAGCCAGGTGCATTTTCGGCACAGGAGATGGCTGCAAAATAGCCGGCAGCTCCGCCTCCGATGATAGCTGCATCAGCTTTGTCCATAGCGTGGGTGCTTAGGTCTCCAGCAATTCATCGAGTTCGAAAGATTCATGCGTCATCGCCAGCACCCCCTGTTCGTCGAGTGGCCATGAGTCACGGGTGCGGTCGCGGCACAGTTCGATGTGGTTGCCATCGGGGTCGCGGATATAGACGGATTCGCAGACGCCGTGATCCACACATGCATCCACACGCACCCCTGCGGCGACGAGGCGACGCACCGCCTCGATCAGAGCGGTGCGGCTGGGGAAGAGCAGGGAGAAATGACCCTTGCCCATGCACCATCCTTGGGGAAAGCCAGTCTCACGCCCTACCGAGTGGAGTGCTATGTGGTGGTGGTAGCCTGCCACGGCTAAGAAAGCCGCTTGATCCCCGACTCTCTGGGTCAGCTCGAGGCCGAGCACATCGCAGTAAAAATCCATGGCTGTTTCCAGATCGGATACGCGCAGATGGACATGCCCGATCCTGACGCGGGGATCAATTTTTACGGGTGCAGTCATATCTCTCATGGAAGATAATTGTGACCGATTTGGCGGGAGAATCAACACTGGCTCGATTCTTGTCATTGCGCGGTTTTTGAGTGATGCGCACAGTTTCAGGTGTGGATATTCTGCCCAGATCGTTCTACGACCGCGACACACGGCAAGTGGCGCTGGATTTGTTGGGTCTGCACTTAGTCGTAGGGGAGGGAGGAGAGCAGAAGATCGCCCGTATCGTGGAGGTGGAGGCCTATCTGGGTTCGCAGGATCTTGCCTGCCATACCTCGAGGGGAATGACCCGTCGGACGCAAGTGATGTTCGGTCCCCCGGGTCATGCCTATGTGTATCTGATTTACGGGATGTATCACTGTTTGAATGTAGTGACGGAACCCGAGGGTAAGGGGTGTGCTGTATTGATCCGAGCCGTTGAAATAGTGTCTGGATTTACGGGTAAAACCTCTGGACCCGGATTGTTGTGCCGGGCACTGGGTATTGGGATGAGCCACAATGGGGTGGATCTGACACAGCCCAAATTCTGTCTAGTGCGCCCAGCAACAGCGGGCGCAATTCGTGTCGTGCGGCGGCCCCGCATCGGTGTGGATTATGCCGGGCACTGGGCGAAAAGGCTCCTGCGTTTTTATATCAAGGAAAGCCCTTGTATCTCCCGACGCTGAAGTAGGGAGGGGGCTGCATCTTTCCGAGAAATTGTGTGCGTGTGGTCTGTATTAGGAGTGTGGCCTGCGAAAACGCCCGAGGCGTTTTTGTGGGGCAGGAGCCCCTGTCGCGGTGGGTGTGGCGGAGTGGTGTGAGCGTTGGGAGTTCTGGGGTTTATCAGAGCGGTGAGCCGGTTTTTGACCAGACCTGCGGTGTGGTGCTTGGCGGCGTTGGGAGCTGTCTCTGGAGGACTCGAAGGACTCTCCGGCTGGCAGGGGGGTTACACCTTCGGCGCGTTTACGAACGAGGCCGCGGCCAATAAATTTCTCGAGCGAGCGGAGGGTCGAGTAATCTTCGGAAGTCACGAAACTGATTGCGTCTCCCACCGCTTGGGCGCGTCCGGTGCGCCCGATGCGGTGGACATAATCTTCCGCATGCAAGGGGAAATCAAAATTCACGACATGCGAGATACCTTCGACATCAATGCCTCGGGCAGCGATATCGGTGGCAACAAGCACACGGACTTTGCCTGATTTGAAATCTTGTAGTGCCCGGATGCGCTGGTTGTGCGAGCGGTTCGAGTGCAAGGCGGCAGTTTCGATACCCTGCTGCTGGAGTTTGCGGGCTATTTTATCGGCGGCATGTTTCATGCGCGAGAAGACCAGCACCATGTTCATTTTGGGGTCATTGAGCAAATGGAGCAAGAGAGCTAGCTTTTCGCTTTTGCCCACTTCGTAAATCACCTGTGTCACGCTTTCGGCAGGGTTGGAGCGTTTGCCAATCTGCACTGTTTTGGGACGCTGCAAGAATTCGTGGGTGAGATCTTCGATTTCACGGGAGAGCGTGGCGGAAAACAGGAGGGTCTGGCGCTGGCGCGGGAGCGCTTGCGAGATGCGGCGGATGTCGGGGATGAATCCCATGTCCAACATGCGATCTGCCTCGTCGAGAATGAAGTGCTGGATGCCGGAGAAATCGCCGTATTTTCGTTTCATCAGGTCGAGCAGTCGCCCTGGGCATGCGATGATGATATCAGCACCTGCCTTGAGCGCCTGAATCTGGGGATGCTCGCCGACACCTCCGAAGATGGTAGCGATCTTGAGGGGTAGGTGCTTGGCGTAAGCGCGGACATTTTCTTCGATCTGGGAGACCAGTTCGCGTGTTGGCGCCAGCACGAGTGCGCGGGTTTTGCGCTGGTTCGCCGGTGCAGAGGCCATGCGCGACAGGATGGGAAGCGTGAAGGCGGCAGTCTTGCCCGTGCCAGTTTGAGCGATGCCGATCAGGTCGGTGCCCGAGAGCACCACGGGGATGGCCGCAGCTTGGATAGGAGTGGGTTCAGTGTAGCCTGCCTCTTGGATGGCTTGTAAAATACGGGCGTCAAGACCCAGTGCGCGAAATGGCATAGGAGCTGTTTGTGCGGGAGTGCAAAAAAAAAGCACGCACGAAACGAAAAAAGAAGTGGTCTCCAGCGGCCTTACTCAACCCAGTCACTGACGCCATAGCGTGAGAGTATCTGGGCGAGTTCACCGCTTTTTCGGAGCTGGTCTATGCCCTGATCTACTAGGTCTAGATAGCGGGAAGCTTGGGGTAGCTGTGGGTAAAAACCGATATACATCGAGCCTTTATTGAGTGTGTGGAAGACTCGGTATTTCGATGGGTCTCCGCTGTGTTTTTTGAGTTTCCAAAAGAAGGCTGATATATCGTTGTAGATGAGATCGAGGCGCCCGCGCTCGAGCATTTGATAAGCAGTTTCTATGGGATCCTCCCCGGTGATGACATGAACCATCTTGTTGCCGGGTCGTGCCGCGTAGTCTTTAAAATCCTGTGCGATACCATACTGGTCTTCGACTCCGAGATGCACGGTGGTGAGCGATTCTATGCCTTGGAAAGACCATTGGAGCGAAGCGGGTCCGATGAGGGCATCTTGATAGCAGCCAATCGGGTTTTTGTGATAGAGCAACGAAGCATCGGTGTATGGATCTATGCAGAGCAGGGCATCTATGTCGCCTGATTTTGCGGCAAGCAGGGCGCGGTTCCACGGCATGATTCTATAATCAATAGGATGGCCTTGGGGTTCAAAGATCGCTTTGATAATTTCCACCATGTAGCCGGGAAGATCACTCTCTGGATAATCCGCATGTGGAGCCCACTGGCTGGTGGCGACACGGAGAGTGGAGCCAGCCTGCACTGGGGAATGCAGACAGAGAGCTAGGATGATAGCCCACAACCATCTGCTCGCAGCTTGCAAAGAAATGTCGAAATCTACTCCAGTAATGAAGGGATGTCGGATAGGATTTTTTCATAACAAAACGCTGATCTGCTATTTCCAATCTACAAGGCCATATTTGGCTAAAATCCGTGCCAGCTCCCCGCTCGCGCGGAGTTCTTCAGTGCCCTTTCCCATGATGTCAGCATATTTTTTCGAATCCGGTTTTTTCGGAGACGGGCTGAAGGCAATATAAGTGAAGTCTGGCTGGGAAACAGGTTGCATGTTATAATCGCTAATTGATAAGATACCTGTTTGTGCCATGTGCGTAAAAACAATCTTATCGTCGAGAAAAGCATCAATGAGTCCTGCCTTAAGTTTGTGCATGTTATCTTTCAAGGGGAACTCACCTGCAGCTACGCACAGGTTGGGATGTCCAACATGCTTTTCGATCACGGTGTCAAGAGCAGGCTCATACCCGTAACCTAGTGCGATGCCCGTGCGCACTTGCAAGATGGACTCGGGTCCAGTGTATTTCCACGGGTGCGCTTTTTTTGTGAAAACATGAAAGTGTGATAGTCCCTGCTCTTCCTTCGGGAAAATAAAGCGAGGGCCATCTGCATGCGAAGTTCCCACGACTGCGTCTATCAGGCCGTCTTCACAGTCTCGCTTGGCTCGTGTCCACGGTATATTGATATACTTGATCTCGAAGCCGTGCTGTGCAAAGACGGCTTCAGCAATATCTACCAAAAACCCTTTCTGTTTCTCACCAACGGCGAAATTGTAGGGAGGCCACGGATCAGCAGCCATGGTGATGACCTCCCCCGCTGTCACGCTCTGTGCAGTGAGCATGATCAAATATAGACTGACCCAAATACGAACTAGCATCTCTACTAACTGTAGAGCGATATTGTCAGTCGTTAGTCGTATGGGTGACGAATCGGCATCTCTTGTTTTAGAGGTGTGTGCTGTTTATGTCTGTGGGGAGAATTTTTTTCTTTTCCTCCAGTTGATTGCCCATTACTTCTCTCGGATGATAGACCGTTATTCCCGTGAACCCATGACCCGCATCTGGAGCGAGCAGCGCAAATGCGAGATTTGGCTGGAAATCGAAGTGGCTGCTTGCGAGGCGATGGCCGCGTTGGGGCAGATCCCCAAGGCCGATGCTAAAACTATCCGGGCCAAAGCTGCTTTTGATCTCGATGCCGTCAAGGAAATCGAGAAACGCACCAACCACGATGTCTTGGCTTTCCTCGAGAATGTGGCCACCTATGTCGGTAAGCCCGGTCGCTGGATTCACCAAGGGCTGACTTCCTCTGACCTGCTCGACACCACGCTGGCCTTGCAGATGCTCGAGTCTGCCGACCTCCTGTTGGTAGAGTTAAAAAACCTTCGCAAAGCCATCGCCGTCAAAGCGCGCAAATACAAGAAAACCCCCATGATCGGACGCTCGCACGGCGTCCATGCTGAGCCCATTACTTTCGGTTTGAAAATGGCACTGATGTATGACGAATTTGGCCGCGCTATCGAGCGTATGACCGAGGCTCGTGAGACTATCCGCGTCGGCAAGATTTCCGGAGCCGTGGGCACTCATGCCCACTTGGATCCCCGTGTCGAAGCCAAGGTCTGCAAGAAACTCGGGCTGAAAGCCTCACCCCTCTCCACCCAGATTCTCCAGCGCGACCGCCACGCTCACTTCAGCACGGCGCTGGCATTGGTGGGTAACAGCATTGATCGCTGGGCCACCGAGTTTCGCCATTTGCAGCGCACCGAGGTGCTCGAGGTGGAAGAGTATTTCAGCCAAGGGCAAAAGGGTTCCAGTGCCATGCCTCACAAACGCAATCCCATCACTGGCGAGCGGCTTTGTGGGCTCGCCCGCATCCTGCGTGGCAACGCCATGGCCGCGATGGAAAATGTCGCTCTCTGGCACGAGCGTGACATCTCGCACTCCTCGGTCGAGCGCGTGATAATGCCCGATTCCTGCATCTTGCTAGACTACATGCTGGCTCAGACCACCAAGCTCGTGCAAGGGTTGTTGGTCTATCCGGGCGCCATGGAAAATAACCTCTGGAAATCCAGCGGCCTCTTTTTCTCGCAAAGCGTTCTCTTGGCCCTCACGGAAAAAGGTGTGGAGCGCAAGGCCGCCTACGAAATGGTGCAACGGGCCGCCATGTCTTGTTGGGATGCCACCCGTGCCTACAGCGCTGCCCAGAAGGGCGGACCCCGGTTGCCGGATTACATTCTCGCCAGCGATGAGATTCGCGACCACCTCTCGGAACAAGAAATACGCGATGTGTGTGCGCTAGAAAAACACTTCCGCTGGGTCGAAAGCAAATTCAAGCAAGTCGGGCTGTAACAGTTCCGAACGAGCACTGGCTTGGTGTTCCAGCTCAGGCGCGCCAGCGTTTGTAGGCGTTGATGAGGCCGTTGGTCGAGGCGTCGTGCGAGGAGACGCCGGCATCGCCTGCTAGTTCTGGCAGGATTGCCTTGGCAAGTTGTTTGCCGAGTTCCACCCCCCACTGGTCGTAGGAGTTGATGTTCCAGATAACGCCCTGCACGAAAATTTTGTGTTCATAGAGTGCGACCAAGGCGCCGAGCACGCGCGGGGTCAGTTTCTTGACGAGAATAGAGTTGGTCGGGCGGTTGCCTTCGAAAATTTTATGCGGCAGCAACTCTTCGAGTGCCGCATCCGAGAGCCCTTGCTGGATGAGTTCGCTACGAACCTCCTCGGAAGTCTTGCCCTTCATTAACGCTTCGGTTTGTGCGAAGAAATTCGAGAGCAAGATAGGGTGGTGTTCGGCGAGGGGGTTGTGCGTCTGCGCATGGGCGATGAAGTCGGCAGGGATGAGTTTGGTGCCTTGGTGGATGAGCTGGTAGAAGGCGTGCTGGCCGTTGGTGCCAGGCTCGCCCCAGATCACTGGGCCAGTCGAATAATCTACGCGCTCGCCATCGCGGCGGATGGTTTTGCCGTTGCTCTCCATATCGCCCTGTTGGAAGTAGGCGGCGAAGCGGCTCAAGTATTGGTCGTAAGGCAGGATAGCGTGCGAGTCAGCGCCGAAAAAATTGTTATACCAGACACCGAGGAGAGCCAAGGTGACCGGGAGATTTTGGTCGAGAGGCGCGGTGCGGAAATGGTTGTCCATGTCGTGGGCGCCCGCCAGCAACTCCTCGAAATGATCCATGCCCACCGAGAGAGCGATTGGGAGGCCGATGGCGGACCAGAGCGAGTAACGGCCGCCGACCCAGTCCCAGAACCCGAACATGTTGGCGGGGTCTATGCCGAATTTTTTCACCTCAGTTTCGTTGGTGGAGAGCGCGACGAAATGCTTGGCGACAGCGTCCGTGTTGGGCGCAGATTGGAGGAACCAAGCGCGGGCGGTGTGCGCGTTGGCCAAGGTCTCTTGGGTGGTGAAGGTTTTGGAGGCGATGATGAAAAGGGTCGTCTCGGGGTTGAGCGTGCGGAGGGTCTCGGCAATGTGCGTGCTGTCCACATTGGAGACAAAGTGGACTTGCAGGTCTCGCTTGGAGTAGGGCTTGAGAGCCTCGCAGACCATGACGGGACCGAGGTCGGAGCCGCCGATGCCGATGTTGACCACATCAGCAATGGATTTTCCGCTGTAACCCTTCCAAGCCCCCGAACGAACAGACTCGGTGAATTCGCGCATGTGAGCGAGCACGGCGTTGACACCCGGCATGACATCCTGGCCATCCACGGTGACTGGGGTGTTGGAGCGGTTGCGCAGTGCCACATGCAGCACGGAGCGATTTTCGGTGAGATTAATTTTTTCGCCAGTAAACATCTTCTTGGTCCAGCCCGTGACATCGGCTTGAACCGCGAGGGCTCTGAGCAGAGTCATGGTTTGTTCCGTGATCCTATTCTTGGAATAATCCAGCAGAATATCGCCGCAGGTCAGGTGAAATTTATCGAACCGTGTGGGGTCTTGCGCAAAAAGATCGCGCATGGGAAGCGGTGCGATTTCGTTATGATGCTGTTCCAGTGCTTGCCAAGCGGGAGAAGAAGTCAGGGTGCTCATGGAACCTTTTCATAAAGGCGGCGGCGGCGGAATTCAACTTGGAAAAATGAACGATTTCGTGACTGGCGGATTCTTGCAATATGGGGGAATATGGCTAATCAGTAAACTGCTATGAGAACACTGCCACACCTGCTCGAAAAAAATAGAGTCTGGGCCGAGCGCATCCTTGAGAAAGATCCGGATTTTTTTACCAAGCTCTCTTGTCAGCAAGCACCGACCTGTCTCTGGATCGGCTGTTCCGATAGCCGGGTTCCTGCCAATCAAATCGTGGATCTGCTTCCTGGCGAATTATTCGTTCACCGCAACATCGCCAATCTCGTCATCCACACGGATCTGAATTGTCTCTCGGTGCTGCAGTTTGCAGTGGATATTCTCAAGGTCAGAGATGTCATCGTGTGTGGTCACTACGGATGCAGTGGTATTGGAGCCGCGCTCAGGGGCGCGCGTCTTGGGCTCAGTGATAACTGGCTCGGGCATGTGCAGGATGTTATCGTCAAACACCGTGATCGTCTCGACGCTACCACAACCGCCGATCTTCGCTACCGCCAACTCTGCGAACTCAATGTGATCGAGCAGGTCGCCAATCTGTGCAAGACCACAGTGCTCAGAGATGCGTGGGATCGCGGCCAGCAAGTTTCTGTGCACGGTTGGATATACGGATTAGAAAACGGGCTGCTGAAGGATTTGCAAACAACGGTGTGTGCTGCGGACGAAGCAGACGAAGCGGGCAGGACTGCCCTCGCGGGAATCTGACTGTTCTACCGCCGAAAAATCTCTCAGCAGAGGCATCCTTGATCTGGGTGCGCGGTTTCTGATTTCGAATCCCAGCATGCGTGGAGAGTGAACTTTCTCAGACGGGAGGGTTTTGGTCGGCGGGAATTTCTAAACGGAAGATGGAGCCGCTGGGTGAGGCAGGGGCGAAGGTCAGTGTGCCCCCGAGTTTTTCGATCAGGTTGCGGGCAATGGCGAGCCCGAGGCCTGTGGAGTGTTCCCCCCCCGTTGGCCGGGTGCTCAGACGGGCAAATTTCGTGAACAGCTTAGGGCGATCCTGCTCGGGAATGCCGGGGCCGGAATCGTGGATGGAGCAATAAACCTTCGGGCCTGTTGTGCCAGCTTCCACGGTGATAGTGCCGTGGAGGGGAGTAAACTTAATTGCATTGGAAACGATGTTGTCCAGCACTTGATCCAGAATCGAAGAGTCGTTCACCGCAGTGAGCGCTGTTTCTGAAATAAAGTTGAGGTGTTGGTTTTTGGAGAGCGCTTTTTCCGCGTAACGGGAGGTGACCGTGCGGCAGACCTCTGTGAAATCGAGAGAGATTTTTTTGGGTTTGAGATCTTTTTCTTCAGCGTTGTGGACGGCCAGATAGGAGCGGATGATGTTATCCATACGCGCACAGTCTGCCTCCATAATAGCTAGTCGTTTGGCGAGGGCATCGGGTTTGTCCGAGACGAGTGGGAGCAGCTCGGCATTGAGCGAGATGCTGAGCAGTGGATTGCGGAGGTCGTGGGCAGCGACTTGCAAAAACCACTCTTTTTCTCGCACTTCAGCGGAGAGCCGGGCGTTAGCTTCGCGGAGTTGTTGCACGAGTTCGAGATTATCGAGGGCATCGGCGGCACAGCCGAGGATGGTGGAGATTTGCGCAAGGCCGATATCCCAGCCGAGCGAGGGTTTTTTCTCGATGGTTCCCACCATCATGCCCAGCAAATGTCTCGGGGTGCGCAGGGAGCAAAATACGGAAACTAGGGCAGACTCCGGCATCTCCATGCAGGCAGGGCGGTGGTGTTTGATGGCCCAAGCAAAATGACCTTCCTCGACCGCCTGATCCACTACAGCCTGCAAAGCTGCTGCCGCTTCCGGCGGTGTGGCAGGATCTGGGATGAACTCTGGAGACTCCGGCAGTTGACTAAAAAAACCGAGGGTTTGCCAAGAGAAAATGCGCTCGAGGTGGTGCCGGCACAACTCCAAGATAGTTTGGCGCGAGGTGGCCGAGTTCAGGTTTTTTTGGAGTTGTTCCACCGAGACGAGGTGGTCGAGAAGTCTTCCGTAAAGCTCCCCGGCTTCGGCGTTCATCTCGAGTGTGAAATTGGGGTCCATGCTGTTAGCTTTGGAGAATGCCTGAAATTTCAGCGCATTTTACGAGCATGCTATCCATGACTTTTGCGAGATCGGAGTGATCCAAGTGGCTGCGGATCCAGCCGTCGGAACAAAAGGGGGGCACGAGAGGTTGGCCACTGTTGCCGATGCCGAGTGCGGACGATAAAAAATCTGCAAATTGGATGACCGACGCCTCCGTGATAGCGTATCGGGCCGCAGAGGGTTTATGGTGCCAGCGCACCATGTCCACGAGGGCGGGTGGGAGTTTCCACCACTCCAACAAGGCACCGCCGAGCGCTGCGTGATCGAAGCCAAAAACAGCGGTTTCCGTCTGGCACAGGGGTATTTTTTCTATGCGGGAGCGTTCGAGAGCCTCGCTCATTTTTTCTGGGGCGCGAAGCACCAGAACCAAGCGCCCAATATCGTGGAGAAGCCCGGCAACAAAAAACCTCTCGGGATTCGGTTCATGACGCGACTGGGCGAGGAGTCCGCCTGCCGTGGCACAGGCGATGCAGTGTTTCCAAAAATTGCGGACATCCAACAGATGCGGCGGAATGTCCTTGAAACTCTCAATCACTGTTGTGGCCAGAGCCAGATCCCGCATTTCCCGGAGACCAATCAGGTGGAGCGCGTCATCAATGGTTTCCACTTTGCGAGGGAATCCATAGAAAGCACTGTTAGCCAGACGAAGTAGCCGCGAGGCGAGGCCTTGGTCTTTCTGGATAATGGCTGCGATGTGCCGGATGCTGGAGTTGGGGTTGTCCACTGCATGGCGGATTTCAATGAAGATAGTGGGCAGCGAAGGGAGCGTGCCCGAGGATCTGACGAACTGTTCCAGAGCACTCTTCATGTTGGGGAAGCTCCCCCAGAAGGTTTGATGCCTTTGGACAGGCAGTAGTCCATGATCAGTTGGACAACTGGGTGGCTGGAGTCGCTCCAGGCAAAAGCAGCGGTGATTGCAGCGCGGTTCTCCTCACACTTTTCTGCGGAAACTGGAGCTGTTGGTGCTGGGGGCTCCTCGGGTTGACCGTTGGTAATCTTGACCTGTTCGATGCCCCAAGTTTTCAGGATTTTGATATGCCGATCGTTGAGGGCGGTGTCTTTTTTGAGCAAGAGATTTCCGAACTCATTGGAAATGTCGGCAGCCAAGATCATACCTGCCGTAACTTCTGGCAGTGGGACGATGGTGGTCATTGTATCATGCTCCGTGTGGCGGTTGTTCCAACAAAACTGTGCTTCGCACCCA
This sequence comes from Verrucomicrobium spinosum, assembly GCA_020718645.1. Classification (GTDB taxonomy): domain Bacteria; phylum Verrucomicrobiota; class Verrucomicrobiia; order JADLBR01; family JAIBCM01; genus DYRQ01. The sequence continues at coordinate 15,829 of DYRQ01000024.1, read as the reverse complement.
TGAAGTCAAACGGCAAGCTTTGGTGTTTTAGCACTACGGGGTTCAGGAGATCAGGTGTGCCTTGGCGAACTCGGCAGCCTTGGCCCGTGCCCAAGTGTCTGCATCGAGGATGCAGTCGAGCGTCGGGGTGGTGGTGTTGGTGTGAGCCAACATGGTTTCCTCGACGATGCCCCAAATCGAGGGGAAGCCGACGCGGTCGTTGAGGAAAAGATCCACCGCAATTTCGTTGGCCGCGTTGAGCACGGCGGGCAGGGTGCCACATTTTTCCCCGGCCTCACGCGCTAGGCGTAGCGCAGGGAACTTCACCGGGTCGGGCGCCTCGAATGTCAGTGTGCCGAGCTTGGCGAAGTCCACCGGCTCGAGTCTGTTTGGTAGGCGGTCGGGGTAGGTCACGGCATATTGGATGGGAAAACACATGTCTGTTTTGCTGAGCTGGGCGAGGATGGAGTGATCCACAAACTCGACCATGGAATGCACCACGCTCTGGGGATGCACTACCACTTCGACCTTGGACATCGGGATGCCAAAAAGCCACTTGGCCTCGATCATTTCCAGCCCTTTGTTGAACAGGGTCGAGGAGTCAATGGTGATCTTGCGACCCATCTCCCAAGTCGGGTGCTTCAGCGCCTGGGCCTTGGTCAGATTCGGAAACTCTGATACAGGTGTCTGGCGGAAAGGTCCGCCCGACGCCGTCAAGAGCACGCGGCGCACATGCTCCGGGTTTTGCCCTTCGAGACATTGGAAAACTGCGTTATGTTCGGAATCTACAGGCAGGACTTTGATCCCTTTTTTGCGGGCTTGTTCCATGACCTCTTCTCCGGCCATCACGAGAATCTCTTTGCTGGCGACGGCAATATCTTTGCCTGCCTCGATCGCGGCTAAAGCCGGTTTCAAACCCGCAGTGCCCACGATAGAAATGAGCACCATGTCCGCCTCGGGCATCGTGGCCAATTCGACGAGCCCCTCCAGACCCGACACCACGCGGGTGCCAGCAGGCACATGGGCGCGCACTTTCTCAGCATCGGCGGGGTCGTGGATGGAAATGAGCGATGGCTGGAACTCCCGAGCTTGCTCGATCAGCAGGTCGGCATTGCGGCCGGCGGCCAAGCCGACGACTTCCATCCTATCGGCAATATCTCTCGCCACTTTGATCGCACTGGTTCCGATAGATCCTGTGCATCCCAATATTACGACTCGCTTCCTCGCCATATAGCGGGCGGGTATAGTCCTTTCCCGGCACTCTGACCATGAAAAAACCACGAAAATCGGCGAAGGGACCATCGCTGGTTCACCCCAAAAAACAGAGTGACCCCACTACTCGGCTGCGGCCATGGCCGCCAGCTTCTCGTAAAGCCCCGATTTTTTCACCTGCACCAGCGCCTCTTCATATGGTGGGGCATAAGAGCTGTGTTTCTTTGAGAAATAGGTGTAGGTATCCATGACCATGATAGGAGGCTGGAGTTTTTTAATTCCAGAGATCTGGTATTTTTCCAACTTCAACAATGAATCTACTTGTGTGGAAATCATGGAAAAAATATCTGCGCGCCCAGCCATCAAAAAATCCAAAGCGCTTTCGGTGGAATCTACAAATTGAGTCTGGTGCTCGCGGAGAAATACACTGGCTATATGAAAGCCGCGAAGGGTGACGAGGCGATAGGGTTTCAGGCTCTCCCACCCTTGCACAGTCAGATCGAGGTTTTTCGCATAGGCATAATAGGGGATCTGCAAAAAGGGTTCGGCAACCCGAACCGCGGTTGGCACCTCCTCTTGGAACTCTGCTATGCGAGACAAATCCGCATGAATTTCTCCACGCTCAAGGAGAATCGCAGCTCGGGAGGCTGGCAGAGGTCGCAGTTCGTAGGTGACACCCATATGCTTTGTGATTTCCTGCAAAATTACACTCGCAAGTTTGCAGCCGAGTTCATGCTTTTCCATGCCAACCGCGCCGAAGACAAGATTCTCTTGAGCAGCAACCACCGCAGGGGAGAGCACCAGTAATAAAACAAGAAAGTAGTATAGGAATCTCAAGAGAAAATACCTCGCCCAATAATAGTTAGTTTGCTAGGCGAGGCAAACAACAAATGAGTGACAATCCCACAAGAACGGTTTGTCTGGAACAGATCCCTTGTTTCTTTCGTATCCGCTATCTAGGGTGGAGCATCATGTCCACAGAGCAATTGATCTTAGTCTGCGAAAACACGGCTGGCCGTGCAGGTATCCTAGGTGAGCACGGACTGGCATGGTGGATTTCTCGTGGTGGAAAAAATCTGCTATTCGACACGGGACAAGGTCTGGCTCTCATGCCCAATCTCACAGCACTCCACCTCGATCCTGCCACGCTGGATGCCATCGTCCTCAGCCACGGTCACTACGACCATGTCCAAGGATTGCCGCTTCTGCTGGATCACTCCTCGTGCCCGGTCTGGATGCACCCCGGAGCCTCCGTTCGGCGCTTCGTGGCACGCGATGGTGTGGCAAAAAAATTGAGCGTAGATTTTCTGGAAAAACAGATGCCCGGTCACGAGTGCCGAGTCAGATGCATGGACGGTCCGACAGAAATTGTGCCCGGCATTTATTGCACAGGCCAAGTGCCCCGGCTCACCAGCTACGAGGATGTCGGTGGTGCCTTTTACTTGGACGAGGGACTCAGCATCCCTGATCCCATCGTGGACGACCTCTCTCTCTACTTTGATACAGCCGATGGGATTTGGGTCATCCTCGGCTGCGCTCATGCAGGAGTTATCAACATACTCACCCATATCTCCAGCATGGCCAACGGTCGTCCGATAGCGGCTGTTTTCGGCGGCATGCACCTGCTCAACGCCACGCAAGAACGCCTCGAAAAAACGGTGCAGGCTCTGCGCGCCCTCGGTTCGCCGAAGCTCTACCCCAACCATTGCACAGGGTGGAACGCGACACAATTCCTCTGCCGCGAATTCCCGGGCCAAGTCTTCCAAGCATCGGCAGGCGGCGGGTGGGATTGGGCGCCAGCCTGAAATAGAGCCATGACCCACCCGCGTTATTCAGTGGAAAAAATCAATTGGCAAAAAAGCTATTATAGTTGAAACTGCTTAGCTCACTCGGCGTCTCGCACACCGCATCGCCGGGAGTCGCTACGGGCCTATAGCTCAGCGGTAGAGCAGGGGACTCATAATCCCTTGGTCGCAGGTTCGATCCCTGCTGGGCCCACTTTTTCCTGATAGCACTGGCTGGTTGTGTCTCAAGTGTAGTGCCACCACGCGAACGCTGCGGACGCGTTCCACTGGCTCAAATCCGCAGCCTCGATTTAGAAGAGGGACGAGGCCAGCAGAGCGGCTCCGTGTGGGAGCACCGCTTCGTTAAACTTGAATTTTGGTGAGTGGAGTTGCGCCGTGATCCCCTGTTGTTCATCGCGGGTGCCCAAGAAGAAAAAGCAGCCGGGCACCACTTGCAGATATTCTGCGAAATCTTCGCCGATCATGGCTGGATCATAGTGGGCGATTGACATGCCGTGCTGGGCCAGCTTGGCAGCGGCCATGCGGATGCGCTCCGAGCACGCAGGATGATTGAGGAGCGGCGGGGTGGAGATCTGCCAGTCGAGCTGCGCCGTGATGCCGTGTCGGCGGGCGCATGAATCGAGAATTTCATCCACCCACAGGCGTAGGGACTCTCCCAAATCTTGGCTGAAAACGCGCGCCGTGCCTGTGAGTTTCGCAGAGGAGGGGAGCACATTAAAAGCGCTGCCCGTATGAATTTCCCCAAAGCTCAACACCCACGGTGTTCCTGAGGGAATACGGCGCGGAATAGCCGCGTGGGCTTCGAGCACCACCTGGGAGGCTGCCAGCACGAGGTCGTCGCATTTGTGTGGCCATGCCGCATGTCCACCGCGTCCGCCGAGCTGGATATCGAACCGGATGCAGGAGGCCATCGTCGGACCGTCCAGCACGGCCACATCGCCTGCCGGGATGTCCGGCATATTGTGGAGGCCGTAGATCGCCGATACGCCTTCCAGTGCCCCAGCGCGGATGAAATCGCCTGCCCCGCCGTGCAACACCTCCTCGGCATGTTGGAATATCAACAGGGCATTGGCGCGCAGGGAGGGGCGGTGGGCGAGGATAACACGAGCTGCTCCCAAGAGCATGGCCGTGTGGCCATCGTGTCCGCAGAGGTGTCCCTTTCCAGGGTTTTTTGATCGGTAGGACAGATCACTTTCCTCGGTGATGGGCAGTGCATCAAAGTCAGCGCGGAGAGCTATGGTGGGCAGGTTGGGGTCGTCTCCAATGCGTGCCAGCACTCCTGTAGCCCCGAGGGGGGAGCGATAGGGAATACCCATCGCGTCGAGCGCTTGTCGGATATAGGCTGAAGTCCACTTCTCCTCGTGCGCTGTCTCGGGATGCTCGTGCAGAGCCCTGAGCCAAGCCCTCATCTCTGGGATTAGTGTTGATGCGGTTTGGAAAAGTTCTGCCACCATGCCAGCACCATAGCCTAGGGTTCGAGGAACTGCCACCCCGATTTTTCTCGATTCTCTGCAGCTCCTAGCGTAATGGGTGCGCATGATGTGCGACCGTGTCAGAGTCAAAGTGCCAGCGACGACCGCTAATCTCGGTGCAGGGTTCGACTGCCTCGGCGTCGCTTTGGATCTCTATAATCGTGTGCAGGTCGTCCGCGAAGATCGCCACTACCGCGATAAAAAGCCCGCTATGGTGCAAGAAGCTGCCGCAGCTTTTTTCTTGAGGGTGGGCAAAGCGTTCCCATTTTCTTTTTCTATCGCGGGCGATGTCCCGGCCTCACGGGGTCTCGGCAGTAGCGTGACTGTCAGGGCAGGCATCGTGGCGGGTTTGAACCGCATGGCCGGTAATCCTTTGACTCCGGCAGAGTGCCTCAACATGGTGGCTGATCTCGAGGGACATCCTGACAATGCCGCTCCAGCCTTTCTCGGAGGATTTGCTTGTTGCACAGAGGAGAGTATCCTGAATGTGCCTGTATCGGCCTCACTTGTCTTTGTCACCGCCATCCCAGAACTCGAACTGGCCACCAGCAAGGCCCGTTCGGTGCTGCCCGCCAAGGTGCCCTTTACTGATGCAGTGCATAATCTTCGCAACGCCTCATTGATCGCCGCTGCTTTTGCCTCGCGCCGCTACGAGATGGTGCGGGGCGCATTCTCGGATCGGCTGCACCAGCCCTACCGCGAAAAGCTCATGCCTTTCCTGCCTGAAACCATAGCCGCCGGAGAAAGTGCAGGGGCGCTGGGCGGGTTTCTCAGCGGCGCTGGTTCCACCGTCATCTGCATGGCCAAAAAAGGGGACAGCGTCCCAGATAAAGTGGCTAAAGCCATGAAAAAAGTCTTTGCCGCCCGCAAAATTGCAGTCAAAATTCTAGAACTGAAAGCCGATAACCAAGGACTCCGTGTCACCGGGAGGTAAGCATTATGCAATATTTTTTGTGGATCCAAGATCAGAGCCAAGGCCCTTTCGAACTGAGCCAGATCGTAGGTAAACTTTCTTCGGGCGAAGTCACAGTTGATACTCCCTGCGCCGAGGCTGGTGCCGAGGACTGGAAAACTGTAGGAGCCTATGCCCAGACCCAGCCTACCAAGGCAGGCGCCTACTCTAGCCGTAGGACCATTGTGGTTCCTTCTCTGGCCAACGAGCCGGTCCAAGATACAACCCCCGTCCCGACTCAGAAAAAAATCTCGCCCCTGATCCTCTGGGGATTCATCGCTTTCGTGGTGCTGATCGCCGCTGCCGCCGCGTGGTTTTTTGCGTTCCGCTGAGACTGCACCGCACCGTTGCTGAGTTCGCCTTTTCTTATAGATTTCTTCCTATGTTTCAGACAGGCCAAAAAGTGGTGTGTGTGGATGGCACCTTCCCCGATGCTATCAAAAAACTTTATCGCGAACTCCCGCAGGAGGGTAAGACCTACACCGTGCGTGCGGTCTATCTTGGACGCGGTAAACTCGCGCCCTCTAAGCCGGGCGCTTCGGATGGCGAGGTGGGTGTGCTTCTCGCCGAGATCAATAATACGGGGCTCCCGTTCAAACTGAATACGACAGGTGACGAACCTGGGTTCAATGCCGTCCGTTTTCGTCCGTTGGATGAACTCGATACCGAGAATGTCGAGGAGTTTGAGGACGAACTCGTCGGAGCACATTGACCGAGCGCAGCGGGCGTGCGCTCACGCATCAGGGAAAGATCCCTCACGAAACCACTGAAGCCAGCGGGCTTTTTTTACGCCAGCGTATGAGAGAGGCCGTCGCGGTGGCCGGGCTCGAGGTAGGCGGCGTAGTGCCAGCCTTCAGCGCGGGCGCAGGAGAGCATGAATGCCGCCTGCTCTGTGCTGTCCATGGGAGTTTTCGAAGCGGCAACAGCGGCTTGATCCACATACTCAAATTTGTCCACGCCGATCATGTGCGTGCAGACGCCAGGGAAACCGAGGCTGAATCGGACAACTTTATCGGCGTTCACAAGACCAGCGAGGTTGGCGCGTTTGCTCCCGCCAAAACCTTTCATGCCGAGGACGGCTATGCGGCGTTTTTCGAGTGCTGGTAAAACTTTTTCAACGAATTGACAGGATTTCAAGATGTCGCCGCCGTCTTTTTTCTGGAGGGTGGCACCGAGTGCGGAGACCGGCATGAGCGTGGCGTCAAAGTCGTAGCCCCCTTCGATCATTTTCAAATGGGAATCGGGGTTGGTGTGTCCGGTGAAACCGGTGTAGCGGACTTTGCCCTGTTTTTTCGCTTCCTCGAGGGCTTCGATGACGCCGCCGGGACCGTAGGCTTTGGCGACTTCGTCGTCGTTCTCGAGCTGGTGGATCATCCAGAGATCTATGCGGTCCGTCTTGAGTCGGCGCAGAGAATCCTCGAGCATGCGCACGGCGCCTTCTTTGCCGCCGTCGGGGAGGGGTTTGCCGTGGGTGCAAACTTTGGTCATGATGAAGGCTCGGTCGCGCCATCCGTCCGCGAGTGCTTGACCCATCCACTCCTCGGCGCGGCCGCCGTGGTAGTCCCAAGCGTTATCAAAAAATGTGATGCCCCGTTCGATGCCGTGACGCGCGATGCGCGTGGCTTCCTCGATTGAGGGGGCAAGGGCGAGGGTGTGACCACCGAGTCCCACGACACTGACTGTTTCATCGTGCTTACCGAACTTGCGGCGTGGCACCGGGGCAGTGGTTGGCTCTGCTTGGGCGGGGGTGGTGATGAGGCGACCAAGACCTGCGGCTGCCAGCAGTCCTACGAACGATCTCCGTGAGATGGACATGCCAGAGAGGTTATCCCTGAATGAAAATCCGTCAAGCTGCGTGGGAGTGGAGGTGAGGGAACATCAGTTCGCGCTCGGGTCTCTGTTCGGCATCTTCGCCGAAGCCGTAGCCGAAACGGTGGTCGCGGTAGAGGGTGATAGCCACATCCCGGTTGCGGCGGACACACTCTTTGATGGCCTCGGGATTCTTTTCGCAGAAGAGCATGGTCTTCCAGGAGTAGATATGCTTGGGCTTGTGGAGATCGCTGTTGGCGACGAAGGGCAGGCGCTTGAGGCCGACGGGATTGAAGATGTCGTTGCGGTTGGCGATTTCCCAAGCGTCGAGCAAAGGGGCGTATTCGTCTTGGTTTTCCCAGAGGTAAAGCGTGTGGTGGTTGAGCAGGTTGTTGAAGCGGTGCGGGTGCGCTGCGATGGCGAGGCCGCCCTGTTTCTGGATCTCGTGGATGAGTTCCTTGATTTCTAGGCGGGGGTCAATGGGGGCTTTGAGATCCACGCCGAGGAGATGGGCGGAGCTGTTCGCGGTGTAGCCGTCTTTGTTGAACTCAAGGCCGGTGAGCAGGAGGAGGCCATATTTTTTCATGGCTCGCTCGCGCTCTTTGGCGAGGACTTCGAAGTATTCGCCCAGCTCATTGTAGCGGAGGACGAGGCCGGTGGTGGAGACGACTTTGCCAATCATGGTCTTGTGGTCGGCCAAGTGGTCGGTGATGCAGAGGGTGTCGAAACCGCGCTGCCCGTAGAAATCCACGAGTTCACTCACGGTCATTTTGCCGTCGGAGAAGGTGGAGTGGCAGTGCAGGTCGCAGAGCAGGAGTTTTTTCCCGGCACTGGAATCAAAAGATTTGCGGTCGCGGTGTGCGGTGAGGCTGGCGAGGCGCTTGTTGGGAGCGTTCGGGGGGACGGCCTCTTGCAGGATGAAGTGAGCGATGCGGATGGAGGAGTCGGGAATGCTGATGGCCTTGAAACGCTCGCGCATACCGCGCCAGCGGGTGGCGTTGTCGGCAAAGAGACCGAGGACGGCGTCGCGGATTTCTTTGGGTTTCTCGGCGAGCATGCCGACATCGTGCATGCGCAGAACTTCGAAGTTACCCTCTTCCTGTCCTGGGACGACTTGGTTGGAGATCATCGGGCACCGGGCTGCGATGGCCTCTTGCGTCGTGGCTCCGCCCGCTTTGCTGATGACCACATGGTGGCTCATGAGGAGTTGGGGAATACGGGTGGTCCAGCCGAAAATTTCCACCCGTTTTTCATGGCCGCGCACGGCGGTCTCGATCTCGCGGCGGAGATCTTCTGAACGGCCTACGGTGACAGTGAGTTTGATGTCCTCGATTTCCAGCAGCCGCTCCACGATTTTCGGCGCTTTGCTCTTGCCTGAGTTGATGATGTAGAGGACTCGCTTCTCTTCGGCGGGATCGGGCAGCACCGGGGCTTCCTCGGGTTTGGCAAAGATAGTCTGCACGGGGAAACCAAAGACTTTGAGCCGCTCGCTGGGCACACCATTATCCAGCAGCACGCGGGCGGTAGGCTCGTTGGGAACGAGGTAATAGTCGCAGTCAGCTTTATACCAGATGGAGTTGATCGAGATGGAGTCGGTGACGACGGTGAGATGGGAAAAAGGTTTTTGTTGGCCGGCGTAGATGTCAGCAATGAGGTAGTTGTAAACTGGGAATGTGGTGACGACCACATCGGGGTCAGCATCTTTGAGCAGATCTGCCAAGGCGCGGCGCATTTTGCCGAGAAGGATCAGGTTGCCCTCCACAGCACTCGTGTTGTCCACGATCTCGTAGAATGCCTGCCAAAGTTTGGGGGCAGAGTTGATGGCAGTGAGATAAGTTTTACGAACCAGCTCATTGAAACGGCCGTAGCAGGTCTCAAACAGATCCAACACCTCCACTTGACATTCGTCCTCTGCGATGAGTTCGAGCGCGTCGCGGATGTTCCTTGCGGCGGTGTTATGTCCCTCGCCGAAACCAGCAGTAAATATTAAGACTCTTTTCAAGTTGCGGTATCGTTACAGTTTTTTTCAGCGCAGGTCACTCGCAAAAATGTTACAGGACTAAGACGGAAGAGCTGTGCTGAGCCAAGCCTCTTACTGTGTTACTGTGGTGCGTGCTGTTCTGCGTCCTCGGGCGACTCAGACGGCGACAGTGCCGAACCGATCAACCTCGTGCATTTAAAAAAACGGAAGCGGTGTTGCGGCACGCCGTTGACTTCGATCCAGAAGGGGTCACCCAGCGATTCGACTTTTTCAAATTGAGCACGCAGGTGCGATGGCGTGCCTTTTTGAGTGCTCACAAACAGAGCGTCCTGCCCGACAAAACTCTCGTAGCCGCCCCAGAAGTCGAACTGGTTCTGGATACGGCCAGGGTTGCGGGCGCAATACGCCATGCCTTGTGTGCGATCTCCGGGCGTGTGCCAAGTGAGGGCTGCTGCGATTTGGTAATTATTGGAAAGCACAAAAGATGCGCCGATTTTTTCGCGCTCAGCTTCTGCGCGGACAGCGAGCTGATCCCACCCGCGCACGCGCGTGAGCGGGTCGCTCTTGGCCGGGAGTTTGAGCCAACTGGTATCGTGTAAGACGACGGTCATGGCCAAGCCAAAAGCCAACGCGGCCCACCCGAAATATCTCAGCCATTTTATCTCGGGTCGTGCCGCAAACCACCCGGCACCCAGCACCACCAAGGCGCAGTAGCCGGGCACGGTCCAGTTAGGTTGTCCGGCATCGTTCAAAGCAAACGCCGCAAAAAATGCTATCAGTGGCAGTGATTGACAGAGCAGATAAAGCTCTCGCTCCATCCCGGCGGCACGAACCGCCACTACTTCTCGCACACGCATCGCTGCGATACTTAGCCACCCAATCCAGAGCAGGGGAGAAAATACCACGGCTTGCATCGTGATGAATTGCACCAGTTCCGAGACTGAAAAATGGAAAGGGCGGTCGAGGGCTCCACGGTGTTTGAGGTGTCCCCAAGTCACCCAGTCGTGTTGCCAGTTCCAGATCCAAAACGGCAAGGTCATCAGGAGTGCTACAACGGCTGCCATCCAGGGGCCGGGTTGGCGCAACCTCTGTCGTCCCTCGGGGGTCAGTGTCAAGAACAACCCAAAGCAGAGACCCTGAATCGCGTTGGTAAATTTCGCCAGATACCCGCAACCGATCAAAAATCCAGCCAGCAGCCACCACTGTTTTTTATTGGTGGACCAAGCCTCCCACCCCGCCGCTGCTGCGGCAGCCCAGAAGAAGACGCTCAGGGGATCAATCGTCATCAGCACCCCGCCGATCGCAAACAGTGGCACGCAGGAGGCCGAGAGCACAGCGACCCATGCGGCGCGTGCTCCGTAGAGTTTGTGTGTCCACCGGAGTAGCACAAAACCTGTGGCAGCATGAAGCAGCACCGAGGGCCAGCGCACGCCAAACGGGGTGTCGCCCCCCAGCGCTGTTCCCAGCCAGATGGTCCAGGCCACCAGCGGGCCTTTGCTGAAATAGCACCAGTCGGGAAACTGAGACCAAAGCCAGTAATAGGCTTCGTCCGGCGTAATCAGGTAGCGTGTGCAGAGGAAAAGACGGAACGCTGCAATCGCCAGAAGCAATCCAGCCCCAGCCCGCAGAAAAAGCCCGCCCGAGGTGTCCCGCCCTTCTTGAGTCATTGTCCCTCCGCAGGAGCCTCAGCGGATATTTTTGGCTGAACAGGTGCAGGAGTATTCGACTGCACGACATCAAAAGGCACCTCCACCCGCGCAAATCGGCCCGGCACAGCCACGCCCTCGATATCCACGATCTCGGCTACAAGCCGGTGAGTGCCGGGTGTGAGTTTCGGAAAATAAACAGGCGTCTGATCCCAGCGATAATAAGGACGACCGTTAAGCTGGTAGCGCAGTCGGTTGCCGGTCCGCGAGAGCTGGACTCCCTGCACCGAGTAATCAAAAACAATCAGGTCGGCCTCCTGATCTTTGTAGGCACCGCGGGGGGAGCTGACCGTCAGCACGGGCTCGCCGGGTTCGGGGATATTGTCATCGCTTTTTGCCTCCACGAAAAAATGGATCATCGTGAAGGTTTCTTTCAATAGCTCCCCCTTTCCTGTTGCCACAAAAAGGCGGAGTGTATGTCCCCCGGGCTGCACGGCATCAAAAGTGACAGGGGTGGTAGTATCATGGACTACCACAGACTTCCTGTTGTCGAGCACCACCTGCACCCGATGTCCGCTAGGCGAGAGCGATACATTTGAGAGAGAAAATTTGACCGCGACAACGGAACCCGTCACCACACTCGCCGGCATTGGCGAGAGCAGGGACAAATGCGCGGAAGTTGTCGCTTTCTGGGACAGAGTAGCCGGGGCTAGACCCCGTGCGGCATCGTTGCCGGGTTCGGGGAGATCGAGGTTATTTTGAGCTAGGCACGGCATGGCCGCAGCCAAGGAGCAGAACACGATAAACTTCCTAACCATACCAGCCATACTACGCGACCACCCGCGAGTTGTCACACGCCAAAAGTGAGGGGTTCTCCCAGCATCCCACGCGGTGGGTGTAAGATTCATCGGCACAGGCCTCCCCCAGCGGTGCCACAGCCCAGTCCCATACCTTGCTTGGAGTTCCGAGTGCAGAGGTATCTCCCAGAGGCTCCTCCCCCAGCACTGTCCCTGTGGCAGAGTGTGCCACCACAGTTGTGTCGGTGATCAGCAGGGAGCGCTGTGCCAGCGATTGGAGTGTGCGGATATGGTGTTCTTGGATGGCACGACAAAAAGCGGTGACCATGCCCTCCTCGACCCCGTGATTCTCCAGCCAGTGACGGGGCAGCATCGGGAGTTGGCTCCAGACGCAACACGAGATGGCTAAAGCGAAATTGCCGCAGAGCTTCGGTGCGGGCAACGGCGCAGTCGAGCACGCCACCACCATTTTTTCGTCGTCGCTCAGATCGCCCCACCCTGTCAGGTCACACTCCACCAGCGTCACACGGCTTGGATAGGCCCTGGCCAATCTGCGGGCGGCAGGGGTGAGCACGATATCCACGAGGGCGAGGTTCCAGCCGAGTTCGAGTAATTCACGGGCGGGAATATCCTCCAGCCAACCGCAGCCGAGAACCGCTATGGCCTGATCCGGCGCAGATGGTTTACCTGCTGAGGCGAGGATGGTCGAGCGGCACCGGGCAAGGTGGGGAGCCCAAGCGGGCTGGTGTCGCCGGTGTCGAAATTTGATAGCAACCAACTCGCGAGCATAGCCGAGATTCCGCGCATGGCGGGAGCAGCGCATCAGGACATGCTCGAACCACTCCGCTATCACTGCGGGTCAGTCTGCAAGATACCGTTCCGCTTCGATGGCCGCGGCGCAGCCCGTGCCAGCCGCCGTGATCGCTTGGCGATAAACATGGTCGGCGACATCGCCGCAGGCAAAGACGCCTTCGACTGAGGTGCGAGTGCCACCGTGCAGCTCGACATAACCTTCGGGACTCAGCGCAATGTGCCCTTGGAAAACAGCGGTGTTCGGAGCCAGCCCGATGGCGACAAAAACACCCGCACAAGGCAACTCGCGGGTTGCACCTGTGAGCGTGTCTTTCAGGCGCACGCCGGTGACACAATCTTGCTGGACATCGTGGATTTCATCCACGACCGAGTTCCATTCCATCTGGATTTTCTCATGGGACAAGGCGCGTTCCTGCATGATCCGAGAGGCTCTCAGCGCATCGCGGCGGTGCACCAAATGAACCTTGGAGGCGAAGCGGGTCAGGTAAAGCGCCTCTTCGATGGCAGAGTCACCCCCGCCCACTACGACCAAGGGCTGGTTGCGGAACATGGGAAGAGCGCCGTCGCAGGTGGCGCAGTAGGTCACGCCTTTTTTGTCGAGCAGACGCTCGCTCTCGATGCCGAGATGTTTGTGTCCAGCGCCAGTGGCAATGATGATCGCCTTGGCGGTAATCTCCTCGCCATCGGCGACAACGGTGAAAGGTTTTTTGGAAAAATCCACGCTCTCGACAGGGCCATATTTGATCTCGGCTCCGAACCTCTCCGCCTGCTGCTGCATGCGGGTCATCAGTTCATAGCCGTCAATGCCCTCGGGGAAACCAGGGAAATTCTCCACGATGCTGGTGGTGGTCAGGAGACCGCCGGGCATGAGGCCGGCAAAGACGAGGGGTTTGAGATCGGCGCGGGCGGTGTAAATCGCGGCGGTCAGGCCGGCGCACCCCGTGCCGAGGATGATGACATTGCGTGTTTCGCTCATGCCCCATGCATTAAGCGGGAAGGCGATTTATGCCAGCGATTATTTTACGGTTCAGAGGCAACTGCTAGTTTGCTCTTTTCGCTCGCCACAGCCGCACGGCGGGTCTATCGGAGAGTCCATGAACAACGACAGGCTCGGCGAAATTTGGGAACTCCAGGAAAAACTCAACCTCCGCATCGGGGTGGACACCAGCTCGATGACGGACGAAGAACGCGTCAAGTGGGTGCTCAACTACTGTCGCGCCATGACACAAGAACTCGCGGAGCTGACCGATAGCGTGCCGTGGAAATGGTGGGCCAAATACCAGAAATTCGACCAGCAAAACGCGCGGGTCGAAGTGGTGGATCTTTTCCATTTCTTGATCTCCATCGCCCAAGTGCTTGGTATGAGTGCGGACGATATCCACCAGGCCTACCTCAAGAAAAACGAGGTCAATTTCAAACGGCAAGACAGCGGTTACACCACCAAGGACGAGAACGACTCCAAACACATCTGAGAGTAGTCCGGAGTTGCGTGAGTCGTGGGCGAGGCAAAAGCGTCACACAGCGAGCAGCAGTTTTCCTGTAATCGCCTAGACATCTTCATCCCGTATTAGGCCATTGAAAAAATGGCTGTTATGCCCGTGAATCTTGACTTGTAATTACAATGTGGGTATTCTTGTTCTATGAAGACCACTCTGGTGCCAATCGGTAATTCGAGGGGCGTCCGTATTCCTAAACCGTTTATTGACCAATGTTGCTTGTCGAAGGAAATCGAGATGGATGTCCAAGATAATCGGATCATCATTCAATCCCGTCGCCACCCTCGCTGTTCTTGGGACGAAGCTTTCTCAGCCATGTCCCAAAACGGGGATGATACTTTGGTGGATGGTTCTGTAACCACCCGCTGGGATGATGAGGAATGGGAATGGAAGTAAAACGATTCGATGTTTTTCTCGTAGTGCTAGACCCCACACTTGGGAATGAAATCAAAAAGACCAGACCCTGCATCGTCATTTCACCTGACGAGATGAATCGCCACATCAGCACCGTGATCGTGGCTCCCATGGCCACAAAAGGGAGAGGTTATCCCACGCGGGTTCCGTGTCTGTTTCATGGGAAAAAAGGGCAAGTTGTTCTGGATCAGATTAGGACTGTTGACAAGGTCAGGCTCACCAAGAAACTTGGAAAGCTAGGAGCATCCTACACAGATCAAATACACAGGGTCTTGGCAGAAATGTTTGAAAAATAATCCAGAAACCCTCCCAGATATAGGAGGAGGAAGCCTACAGGTGCAAAAAAAAGCGACACCGGGTAGATGTCGCTTCTGGAAAACAGGATGACTGAGCAAGATCAGGAGCGACGGCGACGAGCAGCGCAACCAGCAGCAGTCAAACCACCTACCAGCAGAGCCATCGTGGCAGGTTCGGGGATCGCGGTGACAGCAATGTTGTCGAAGGCAAATGTTTCCGCTATATTGGTTGTTGTTCTGATCTGCCATCCAAAAATAAAGTAGGCGTTGTTTGCAACTGTAGCATTGATCGTTTGTGGTGTAACGCTAACTGCTTCAAAAGCTCCCGCCCCTAGTCCCGTCCCTAGAGTTTGGAAGTTTAGAGCGGCAACATTGGTGAAAGTTGGATTTGCCCCTGCATCGACAAAATTTGCCGCACTTACTGTGCTGTATACGAAGTTAACCGTTGCTACACCCGTTGTTTGATCCGTGCGCCATGCATCATAGTCTATTTGCCATGAATCTACAGCCGAACCAGTCGTGTTTTGAACAGCAATATAAACATAGTTTCGAACGAGATTGCCTGTTCTGATAGATAAGGTTCTGCTGGCACTTACATCTGCGTAACCAAGGCCAGCAGATCCAGAAGTAGGTGTATGTAGAGTTCTTCGGAGACCTCCCAGCGCTGGTTGTGCTGTTCCGAAAAAACCATATGAAGAGGTAGTAGGATTTTGCTCCATCGGATTCCAGTTAAATGCAGCATCTGTCGAAATTCTTGCTGCCCATACTCCAGAATCCAGAGTGCCTGCGACAGTATCTGATATGCCGACGCCGGTATACTGGGATGCGGTAGCGAGTCCAGGCGAGCCCGCATCAAAAGTTATTGTCGTGGTATTGAAATTTGAGATGACCAACTGAGCCTGTGCATCGTTAGTCCATGACAAAAATACAGTGGCTAAGCAGGCTAATGTCTGAGCGCAAGCCAGTATATTTTTCCAGCCATTCAAAAAATGATTCAATTTCATAATCCACTCCTTGGATTGCGTCCGCAGCGACAACGCTCGGAATACCCAACACAATCCGAGAGAAAACACTCAAAAACACTTGGGACAGAGGTTTCCTCTTTATCCCAGATTTTGCATTAGACACCATGTTTTCTACTGATGCAGAGCTAAAAA
>DYRQ01000104.1 GCA_020718645.1 Verrucomicrobium spinosum | reverse complement strand
ATGGCGCATCTGCTTTGTTGCTCAGGGTTTGCAGTAGATTACTACAGCGGCACCCCTCGCGCCTCGCACCTACGCCCATCGCGCTCTATTGCAAGATCTGGGTTCAATCCTATCGGATAGGCGCGACAGAGAAGTAGTCCAGATGAGGGACTGACCCTTGGATGGTGCGGTGTATGCAAAAAAAAACGGGCTCCCAGTCAAGGGAGCCCGCTCAGGCAAATGGTCGTATGCCGTGGGGATTAGCTATCCCGGCGTCCGCCGCGGGGGCTTTGGGCTTTGGCGCCGCTGATGACCAGCGGGCGGCCTTGCAGTTCGTAGCCGTTGAGCTTGGTCTGCGCGCCTTTGGCGTCTTCGAGGGTTTCCATTTCCGCGAATCCGAAGCCCTTGGAGCGTTCGGTCGAGCGGTCGCGGGCGATCTCGATGTTGCGCACTTTGCCGGCAGAGGTGAAGAGGTCGAAGAGATCACTCTCGGAGACTTCGTAGCTCAGGTTGCCGACATAGAGGCGGGGTGTTGTGACCTCGAGCGGGGTGTTCTCACGCCGGGTCTCGGGGGCGGGGTTCTGGCTGTCGCCCTCGGTGGTTGCGGTTGCACCAGATTCCTCGCGCTGGCTGTTGCGGCGATCTCCGCGATCTCCGCGGTCGTTGCGCTCATTGCGTTCGCGTCCGCCGTTGCGGGTGCGGAAGTTGGGGGCGCGATCGCCTTCAGGCTGGCTGGTTTCTTCCGATTTCTTTTTGCTGCCGCCACCGAAGATGGAGGCGATCAAGCGAGAGAGAAATCCCTCTTTTTTCTTGGGCTGTCTGTTGCTGTAGTCTGAAGTGCCTTCAGAGGAACGCGGTCTGTGTGCTCCGGGTCCGCTGCGGCGGCGTTTATGGCGCTGGTTTCCTGCTCCTGGTCTGTAGTCTGTGCTCATGGGTATGGTGCTCGGGTCTGTGGGTTGGTGCGCCGGATGACGCTAGCTGTTCTGCTGATATGAGCGAGAACCAGTGTGGGTGCCTGTGAAAAAAGTGGGTAATACCGTGAGTGCAGCAACCGCCCGACATGGGCGACTGCCGCGATTTTTCCAGAGGGCAACAAAGGCGTCGTTTACTGTAATCCGGTGCGATGGACTGGGGTGTGCGGGGGTTTGCTGTTGGTCTTTGGTTGTAGGGCAAACCGTGTGTGAGCTATCTCCTGCGTTGCGGCTACTTGCACGCATCAGGCTGCCTGTGACGCTCCCAGTGGAACGGCCACAGATATCAGAACTTCTCGGATGATAACTCTTCACTGCACACCTCGGGGCAACTGCACAGCTGCCCGAGCCTATCCTTTCGATAGGCATGATGACAGACGATTGACATTATGCAACAGTTGATTTTGCAGCAGGATTATTGCCCGTAACGGAGAACATCCATCGGGCTGCGCTTGAGTAAATCGGCCGTAATAACCCACCCGGAAAGCCAAGTGAAAAGCGGCACCGCAAACACCACTGCCACCAGAGTTCCGACTGGCACTGCAAACGGGATACCTAAGGCATAGCGTCCGACCAGCCAAGCTCCGCCCAAAGCCGCCGATGCGCCGCTGAAAGATGCCACTGTTCCCACAGCTACAAACTCGACGGCAAAAATGGTTTTCACAATCTTGCTTGGCATCCCCAGGGTGCGCATGAGGATGCATTCGCGGAGGCGTTCGGTTTGGGAGGCGGAGGCGGAGGCCAAGAGCACGGCAAGCCCGACCACGATCATGAGGCCGGCTAAAAATCGTGCGCCGCCCCGCACGCTGCGGGCTATGTCATCCACCAAGGACATGGCGAGTCCTAGGTCCACGGCAGAGACCGTGGGAAATTCGCGGCTGACAGCAGCCATCACTTGCCCCGATTGCTCGGTGTTCCGAGCATGGGTGGAGAGCATGAAGGAGCCATCCAATTCGTCGAATACTCCCGGTGGAAAGACGAAGTGAAAGTTGGGGCGGATCTGCATCCAGTCCACCGAACGCAAGCTGGCAATTTCGACTTTCATGGGTCGCCCGCCGTGTGTGAAATCGAGTCTTGTGCCGATATCCCAACCCATGTCGGCAGCCAGTCCTGACTCTACAGAAACCGGAATCACGCCGACTCCTGCGTAGCGGGTTTTCCATTCTCCAGCGGCGATTTTTTCACCCGTAGTCAAGGCTTCGCGCCATGTGGCTTTGTATTCGCCGAGCCATCCTGATTCGTGTTTGGTGTCTCGGGATGTAGGGTGTTTTTTTTCATCCTTGGCAGGCTTGGCTGGGTCGGCCAGCCGCAGGGAAACGACAGGCGAAGATTCCAGCAGAGGCAGCCCCATGCTCTGGAGCAGGCGGGCGACTGCGGGCACTTGTGCGGGGCGCACATCCACGAGAACCACATTGCTCATGTCGGGCTCGCCGGGTTGCAGAAGTTTATCCTCAAAGCCCCGCTGCACTAAGGCGGCGAAGCAGATCACAAACACGCTGAAACCCAAGGCTACCGCAACGCTGTGGCTGCGATTCTGAGGGCGACGAAGATTGGCCAGACCGTGGCGCACCGCGTAGGACTTACCTGATCGCGCCATGGCGCATGTGCCCCAGATCCCTGCGGTGACCAAGGCGGAGAGGATGGCAAAGGCGCCGCAGCAGACGGCTGCAAAGACGGATTTTTGACCCCAACTCTCACCTGGGGCCAGCAGGAGTGACCCCAGCACAATCCCTGCTCCTGCGAGTGTGTAGGCCGCCCAAGCCGAGGTCTCTTTGCGGGTATTTTTTTTCCCTGGCACAGAAGGGCGTAGCGCTTGGAAAGGGGAGAGATGTCGAAGTTGAATAAAAGCCGGGGTGCAGGAGAGGAAGCTGACGAGTCCAGCAGCAGCAACGGCGAGAGCTGCGATGTCCCACACGGGCTCGATTCGCACATCGAGCAGGATGAAACGCGAGAGCACCACAGTGAGGGCATTCTGCATAAACGCTCCTGCGCCAGCACCCAGAACGCCACCGCCCACGCCTACGCCCACCGCCTGTATGGCATAGACCAAAAACGCGGCTGAGGGGGAGACCCCGATGCAGCGCAGGGTGGCGATACGCTCGGTGCGACCTAGCAGATGGAGCTGCATGGCCCCCGCTATACCGGTCACACCCAGCAGTGCAGCCAGCAGAGAAGCGAGGTTCAAAAAGGCGGCTGTATTTTTCCACACGCGCCCCATCCGTAGCTCTCGCGCCTTGGCTGTTTCCACACCCAGTTCGAGTTCGCGGAAATCATCGGCCCGTTGCTCGACCAGCGCAGCCACATCTGTGTCGGGCGGCAGTCGGAAATAGGCATGGTGTTTGACCATGGTTCTCCCTTTGAGCAAAGAGGCTCGATAGATGTCGGGCAGCGTCATGTAAACGCGCGGCACCATCATGCCCACACCAAACCCCTCTCCGGGAGCCTCGGTGAGAGTCCCCCAAATCTCGGTCTTGAGGCCGCCGATGTGAATGGCATCGCCGATCCGGAGCCCCATCTGGGAAATCAGTGCTGCATCTGCGAGCAGTCCGCGACCCGAACGCATACCATCGAGCGAGCCTTGAGGCACGGTCTCGATGCGTCCATAGAACGGGAAGGCAGATTCGATACCGCGCACTTGCACCAGCCTCGCAGCGCCGCCCTTGGCTGGGCGCACCAACGACGCGAAGGCTACTTCATGAGCCTGTTCCCCGCCTATGCTGTTGAGAAACCTCTCTTGCGAGGCAGTAAATTCAGCGGATGAGCTGACCACCATATCCGCTCCGAGAAGACTCTTGGCTTGGTAAGAGATGGATTTTTGAACGCTGCGCCCAAAGCCGGACACTGCCACCACGGCACCCACCCCAGCCGCCACGGCTACGGCAAACAAAAACAGGCGACCCCGCTCTCGGCGGCTGTCCCGCCACGCCATTGCGAGTGCCCAGGTGAGTGTGCGGAACATAGACGATTCCCTAGGCTGGGAGGTCAGGCACGATACGGCCCGCCTCCATGCGCAGGAGTTGGTCGGCAGCCTTTGCCAAGTCAATATTGTGGGTCACCAGCACCAGCGTAGTGCCCAGTAGCTTATGCACCTGATAGAGCAGCGAGACCACAGAGTAGCTCGTGTCGGCATCGAGATTGCCTGTGGGTTCGTCAGCAAATAGAATCCTCGGGCGATTGATGAAAGCCCGCGCGATACTCGTGCGTTGCTGTTCACCACCTGAAAGTTCGCCTGGATAATGGTGAGCCCGGTCCACGAGCCCCACCGCAGCGAGCAGATCCATGGCATCCTTGCGGGCAGTGGCCGTGCCGAGCACTTCGGCGGGTAGCATCACATTTTCCAGAGCTGTTAGCGTGGGGATGAGCTGGAAATTCTGGAAAATAAAACCGACATTTTTCAACCGCAAAGCCGCCCGCTCTTCCTCGGACATATCCGCCAGATCATGTCCAAAAAGGATGGCTCGACCTGAGCTGGGCGTATCGAGCCCGGCGCAGAGGCCGAGCAAGGTGGTCTTACCACTGCCGGAAGGTCCGACAATCGCGCAGGTTGTCTTCTCTGCGAGGCGGAAACTGACATCGCGCACCACGGGTAATTGCGCCTGGCCCGAGGAGAAGGATTTGCATAATCCGTCAGCCACGAGCAAGAGCACTTTGCTACCCGATTCTTTGCTGGTTGATGATCCTTGAGACATTAGTTTCAGACACTAGAGAGCCTCGCTAGATTCTGCAACCCCGATTCGCATCAACTCCTCCAAGCCTTGACTGATGCCTCACTCTTGAATATGAGGATGCCATGCCCGAAACGCAGCCCATCAGTGTGGTTCCCTTTGCGAACCTTCTCCACCCCTTGCCCCACCGCAGGGTTTACCCGTGGCACCACTTGTATTGGGCACTCGACCAGTGGCAATTCAACTGCCTGCGCAAAGGCAAGGTGGCCAAGCTGCGCCACGCCATTTACCGCTACGAGGCGCAACGCTATTTCCAGCATCCCCCCCGCGCTGCCGTGCTCGAAGGCACGGGCAAATCCATCAGCACCGGTGCCGGCTTGCTCGACTACTTTTTCCTCCACCGCTACATCACCTCACGCAAACCCAAACGCGTGCTCGAACTCGGCTCGGGCGTGACCTCGGTCATCATCGCTGAAGCTCTCGCTGAAAACTTGGACGAAGATCCAGACGCTGAGCCCGGCCACTTGCATACGATGGAGGATATTGAAAAATATTACCTCGACGCCCGCGAACTTTGCCCCAAGCCCCTGCGCCAACTCGCCAGCTACCACCTCTCTCCACAAAAAGAAAAGGTCTGGCGAGGTGGTCTGCTCATCAACTGCTACGAGTTTCTCCCCGAGGAAGAATTCGACTTCATTTTTGTAGATGGCCCCAACCCGCAGAACGGTAGCCAGGCCATCAACGGGGACGCCCTGCAAATCCTCTCGCGACAGACCGAACGCAGGTGCGATGTGGCTCTGGACGGCCGCCGCCCCACCCTCTACGCCTTCCGCAGAATGTTCCGTGGTGGCTGCATGGCACGCGATGGCGCTCTCAATGTGGGCTTCGCGAAAAATGTCCGTGCTGACTCCCTGCGCACCGCCCCGGGCAAGCCCCAAAAACTTCGCGATGTCAATGTGTTCGCACATTTGAAAATCTGACTGTGCCAGCACCTATGACACCTGACATTTCCCCTCTGCGCGCTGACGCGACCTTGACCTTTGACCGACCGCGCACTTCATTCTGGGCATGGTGTCTCCAGCACGATCAACTCCGTGACCGACTCGCCCGCCGTTTTGCCGTGCCCATGCTGGCCGCCGGCATCACACCGCCCGAACGCGAACAGGCTGGTGAACCCCGTGTCCTCTGCCTCACCCGCCAGCATTTCATCAAAGATCTCGCAGAAATGCGCGCTCGCACGCGACTCAACTACTGGACCCTTCGCAGCCGCCACCTCGGTCTAGTCTTCTCCAACTTCGGTCCCAGAAAAAATCTCATTCAGACTTTCTTTCGCACCGACCCTTCGCCCGCAGCCCAAGCCGCCCGCGAGGCCATAGATACCGCCAGCTTGCGGCTCTTGGAAATAGCCGTGCGCAAGCATAACATCCGCGCCGTGGTCACCGCCCAGGCTGATTATTGGCAAGAGGAGGGAATCAAAAACGCGTGTTCTCGGCTCGGCATCCCCTTCCTCGTGCAATCCAAGGAACACTATGTCAGCGGCTGGCTCCAAGAGAACCGCATGAAAGATTTGCGTGGTGCGAACTACCGTTTCACAGGCACCGCCGTCGCTCTCTTCGGACCCATGACCGTGCGCACCTATGTCGAGACTAACGCGTTTGGCCCCGAGCACATTCATATCACTGGAGCCCCGAGACTCGATGTCTGGCGCGAAGCCACTCCCCCGGCACAGCGCGATTGCGTGACGCTGCTTTCTTTTTCCAAAGGTTACCTCGTCCAAGGTTGCTATGTGGACACTTTGCGCGCTTTCGCCCGCGCCTCGGCCTCCTACGCCAGCACCCGCGACGAACGCGCTTTGCCACCAGTCGGTTTCATCGTGAAATGTAAAAATCAAGAGGACAAAGATGCCGCGCTCGCTGTGCTCCAAGATTTCCCCGGACACAAACTGCAAGTGCTCACCAATGTCCACATGGTGGATCTGCTCAACCGCTCCCGCCTCGTGGCTGGTTTCAATTCACTCTCGGTGCTCGAATCCCTGCTGAGCGGAGCCACCATCTGCGTGCCGAACTGGGGTGATGCCGTGCGCGACCCCTTTGACCTCATGCTCCAACCCCAAGATGCCCTGACCCGCCAAGTCGTGGCATTCCCTGAATCGGAGCACGAGATGGAACGCCAATTTTTGGAGGCAGCTCTCGCGGAACCACCCGCTCCCGATCGCGGTGCGAGAATGCAACTCTTCCGCCACTATTTCCACTATCCCGAAGCGGGTAGCAGCAGCGAAGAGGCAGAAAAATTTATCCGATCCTACCTCAAATAAGCAGGTCAACTTCTCTCTACCGCCCATGGTCTGATGTCACTTTCAGAAGTGATCTCAGCCTGATAGGAAACCTGTAGTTAGGTGCGGTGTCTTCAGAAAAAGCTGAGATAGTCAGCACAAGAAAAAGGAAGCTGATCCCCAGAATGAAAACTAAGTAGCGTCAGGAGAGCGGGCTCCTCGGGTTTGACGCCAAGCCTCGAGGCGATCTGCAATGTTTTTTTCGTAGCCGTGCTGGGTAGGGTGATAATATCGTCCATCCAACATCGGACTCATCAGGGGTGCGATAGCACCGGGATGATCGTGGGCATATTCATAACCCTCGCCGTGTCCCAATTTCTCTGCACCCGCATAATGTCCATCGCGCAGACTCTTGGGCACCGGGACGGTCACCCCTCGTCGCACCTCTTCGAGCGCTGCATCCATGGCTTTATAAGCCGCGTTGCTTTTGGGTGCTGTAGCGAGATAGACGGTAGCTTCTGCCAATGGGATACGGGCCTCCGGCATGCCAATGAATTCCACGGCTTGTTGTGCAGCCACAGCCACCATGATACCGCGCGGATCTGCCATGCCTATATCTTCTGAGGCGAGTATCACCAAGCGGCGCGCGATGAAACGAATATCTTCCCCGGCATGCAACATCTTGGCCAACCAATAGAGCGCCGCGTCCGGTTCACTGCCTCGCACGCTCTTGATAAAAGCGGAAATCGTGTCGTAATGCGCGTCGCCATCACCATCGTAAACGACGGCTTTTTTCTGAATGCACTCCTCAGCCACAGCGAGGGAAACGCGGATGCGTCCAGTGGCATCGGGTGGTGTGGTGAGTGCGGCGACTTCGAGGGAATTCAGAGCGCGGCGGGCATCGCCATCTGCTAGGGTTGAGAGGTGCTGGAGGGCGGCATCTTCCACCTCGAGCGGCAGGGAGCCGAGGCCCCGCGAGGTATCGGCGAGGACGCGGCGTAGTAGTTTTGCCAACTCCTCGGGTGAGACAGGCTCGAGGATAAAGACCTGCGAGCGGGACACCAGCGGCGCGTTGACATAGAAAAACGGGTTCATCGTGGTGGCACCAATCAGGCGCACCAAACCACTCTCGACATCGGGGAGAAGGAGGTCTTGTTGAGCCTTGTTGAAGCGGTGCAACTCATCAATGAAAAGCACCGTCCTGCGCCCCGTGTTGGCCAAGCGATTGGAGGCGGTGGCAATAGCCTTGCGGACCTCGGCCGTGCCAGATTCCACAGCATTGATTTTCTCGAAGTGGCAGTGGGTCAACTCAGCAATCAGGAGGGCGAGGGAAGTCTTGCCCGTGCCCGGAGGCCCACTGAAAAGGAGGGAGGAAAAGCGGTCGGACTCGATAGCGCGACGCAGGAGTTTGCCGGGCGCCAACAAGTGACTTTGCCCGGCGAATTCGTCCAGTATCCTCGGGCGAAACCGAGCCGAAAGAGGAGCATCCGCGGCAGCACCGGGCGTAGGTGCAAACCAGTCAGGATCTCCTGCGGCCACGCTCTTTTTAGACATGCCATGGGTATAACGGGATCAAGGCACTTTGCAAAGTCTCGTCGCCAAAGACCTATTCCATACTTCCATTGTTCTTCTGGATATGCCACCCTGCCAGTCCAATGAGGTCGCGGTATGAGGATTTGAGTAAGGAAGAGCTGGTCAGGCTTCTCGAAGCGCGGGACAGGCGCGATGCTACGCGCTTCGGTTTGGTGTGGGAAGCTAATTAGATCGAACGCGACAAGGCGCTCAACGGGGATTTTGTTGCGCTGGA
>DYRQ01000103.1 GCA_020718645.1 Verrucomicrobium spinosum | reverse complement strand
TAGGCCGGCACTCACTGTGCGGGTGACTTTGCCTCTGGGGAGAGGGAAAGGGGTGTTTTCCACGGACTTCCTGAGTTTGTCAGCTCGATCTACGGCTTGTGCCGCATCTGGGGCTTGGAACAGAACACAAAATTCCTCGCCGCCCATGCGGGCGACCAAACCATCGTGGGCGAATTCGTCGCGGATGATATGTGCCAACTGCTTGAGCACGGAATCACCGGCATCGTGGCCGTAGGTGTCGTTGACTTTTTTGAAATGGTCGGCGTCCACCATGAGGATTCGGCACTCTGGCCTCGAGAGCCAGTCTGGGGCTTCGCGGAAAAAGCCAAGCCTATTGTGGACTTGGGTTAGGTGGTCTGTGAAGGCCGCGGAGCGGATTTGTTCGAACTGGGCAATCATCTCCAAGTTGAGCAGGATGCGGCACTGGTATTCTTCCTCGTTAAAGGGGACATGCAGAAAGTCGCTGGCACCTGCTTTGAGGAAGCGCACCGAGAGATCTTTGGAGGAAGAGGCGGAGATGCCGATGATGCCAAGCTCATTGCGGCCTTTGATTTTGCGCAGCTCGTTGACCAGATCGAGACCGCTCATACGGGGCATCTCATTATCGGTCACGACCAGGCGGATATCGGGGTGCTGGCGGAACACGGCGAGGCCTTCTGTTCCGTCGCAGGCTTGGTAGTAGGGGATGCTCAGATTTTTCAAAAACCCAGTTTGTAGTTCGCGACTGGTTGAGGAATCGTCCACGATGAGCACGGCACCTTGGTTGCCAGACAGCACTGGGCGCAAGAGAGCTTCGACCTGCTCGAGACATTCTGCCTGCTTGAGCACATAGCCGAGGATATTTTTTCGGCTCAGCTCTTCACGGAGTTTGGGATCCATGTTGGAGGTCAGGATGAGGGTGGGCAGGCCACGGGAGATAGCCATGTCAGCAGCTTCGCCAGCGGGAGAGCCTTTCAGGACAAAGCTAGTGACGACGCACCGCACCCGATATTTGGGAGAATCCAAAACCTCTTTCAAACCTTGGAAGGTATCTACGGCAAAAGCCTCGACGCCGTGTTTATCGCGCAGGATTTTTGAAAGAGAACCCGTAATGACTTTGCTGTCATCCACGAGTAGCACCACTGGACTGACTTCATACTCCATGACCATGCAGGCTATATGATAGGGAACCTGATAGCTAGGAAATAGCAGGCGAAAACACACTATTTTCAGGGTGTAGCATATTTCTTCTTAATCTGATCGAACTCCAGTTTTTCCAGTTCGAGTCTGCGGGGTTCCATCTCTTGTCGCACGGTTTCTTCGACGCGGGAACGGGCTTGGACGAAGTCTTGGAAATACTGTTGTTTTTTATCTTCGGGGATGGTTAGCCCCATGTCTTTGGCTTTGGCGAGGGCCCGATCCATCATCTCGCCGCGGGCTTTGGCGATTCGGTCTTTGACACGCTGCTGCTCCTCTAAATTCATTTTTTGGTAGCGGGGCCATTTCTGCAATTTTTCTTCGAGTTGATCGGGGGGCACATGGAGGATTTGCAGGATGGGCAACTGCCCGTGTGCGCTGCCGAAGTTGTGTTTGCTGGCGGCTTCGCGGTTTTTTTCGACGGCCTTATCTTCAGAGTGGTGGCTGAATTCTTGTATTGATTGCGGTGCCTGGGCTGTCGCAAGGGGAGTCCACAGAAACAGTGTCAGAGACAGTAAATTTAGTAGGATACGATCCATTCGCTTAATCCTTCCTCAAAATCTTGGTTGGCCACGGTGTCGAGCGCTACGAAAAGAGAGTGCTCGGCATCACGGCGGTTGGATGTCTGCCAGAGAACCACGGGGGTCATGGCCAGCAGTAGTGCCATGGCAGCAGCACTGACCCACATCTGGCGGCGGGCGAGAGACAGGGAATTGCAGCCCCACCAAGAGGTGTGTGGGCGACGCAGTTCGCGCTGGATCTTGCTAGCCAGCCACGGTGAGGGCTTGCGACGGGGCACAGTGCCCAGCAGCTCCCACAACTCGTCTTTGCGAAAATCGTCCATCCGATGATTTAACCCTCCTGCCCGTGAGAAGTTGCGCTTAAATATTTGGATAATTTCTGGCGTAAAGTTTCTCTAGCCCTGAACACCAGTGATTTGACCGAGGAGAGCGAGACGCCGAGCACTTGGGCCACCTGCTCATACGAAGCATTTTCGTCCCGCAGCATCACGATAGCCAAGCGCTGGTTTTCCGGTAAGGCTGCCAAAGCCTTCTCCACTTCGGCCTCTAATTCTCTCTGTGCGGTTTGGGCACCAGCATTCGCAGCTCTCTCATCCGGATACTCCTCAGACTCCGCTCCTTCTCCAAGAAGCGGCGCGTCCATGGAAAACCACCCGCGTCGCCTCTTTCGTCGGGCGCATTCATTGAACACGAGATTGCGGACGATGGTGAATATCCAAGTAGTGAACTTGGCGCTGGGCTGGTAGGTGCCAGCGTTTCGGTAGATTCGGATGAAAACCTGTTGGGTGATGTCTTCTGCAGTAGAGATGTCCCCGAGCATTTTGGCCGCGACATTGAAAACCGCGCCTTGGTGTCTTCTCACCAAGACATCGAAGGCGTCGAGATTCCCGGCGGCAGCCTTGCGCATGATCTGGGCATCAGTCAGATCACAGTAGTCGCCCGATGGCGGATGATCGGGCTCACGCGGGTGCATGGGGGATGGTCACAATGAATGTCGAGCCGACCCCTTTGCGGGATTCTGCTCGTATGCTTCCTCGGAGGAGGGTTGCCATCTTAGAGGCGGCAGCCAGACCCATTCCGATACCAGCATAACGGCGTCGCTCGGAATTATCGGCTTGGGTGAGTGGGGTAAAAATGTGAGCAAGCTCCTCGGGTGACATACCGATGCCGGTGTCGGAAACGCGGAACTCGATCTGCTCGCCTTGGCTGGGATCACCAAGGTTCTTCGCTCGATGCACGGTGAGAGCGATGCTGCCTGATTCTGTGAATTTGACAGCATTATCTAGCAGGTGGTTGATCACTCTGCGGAGCAGGGCTGGATCTGTGCGGGTGCAGCTCGGCGCGTCAGCAGCCAGATCCACCTGGAGCACGATCCCCTTGTTGTCCGCCAGCGCTCGAAACGGCTGAGCCATGGACTCGGCGGTGTCCAAAAGATCCACTTTTTCGGTGTGGAGAATTTGGCGCCCTTCATCTTCCTCTGAGAACGCCATAATCTTGTCCACTAACTCCAGCAGGCTGCGAGCGCTCTTGTGGATGGTCTGGGCAAAATCCTTGTCCTCCTCCGATAGTTCGCCCGAGGCCAATATTTCAGAGAAACCCATGATGCTCGTGAGTGGGGTGCGCATCTCGTGGGAGACCATGGACAAGAATCGGTTTTTAGCACCTTGGGCAGCCTCGGTAGCTTTTTGGGCTTGCAACAGTTCCTGCTCCTTCTGTTTTCTCTCAGAAATATCTCGACCAACACCTACCACGCCGAAAATTTTGCCTTGCGCGTTGTGCATGGGAGCTTTGATCATGAGTAATACGATCTGCTTGCCTTCGGGGTCGGAGACCACTTCTTCATTGCTGACGATCTCGGCAGTTCTGAGAACTTTTTGATCCCCAATAAAACAGTGATCCCAGGCAGCTTCCGGCATAAAATCCCTGTCGGTTTTTCCAATAATGTTCTCGCTGGGAATCCCCAAGAGCCGGGTGAGTGCCGAGTTACAACCCAGATAGATGCCTTCCTTGTTTTTGAAAAAGACAATATCGGGTATCGAATCGAGCAGCGTGTTCAAGAGCAAGGCATTGTGGCTGACCTCTTCATTCAGTTTATTGCGTTCGGTAATGTCCACGAGCGCTCCGACAGTGCCGTCGGATCCTCTTTTCCCATCTGGGATCGGTGTCGTTAGGATAGTGAAATCTCTGGGCTGGCCGTTGATAGTGAGGGTTTTTTCTAAGGGTTTTCGTGTGGTGCCTGCCGAGGGGTTGCAGGAAATATCTGCAAGGAATGCCGCAGTCTCTGCATCCCACAGATCGGAGTGCAACTTGCCAAAAAGCTCCCCAGCACTCTTGCCAGTTAGTTTTTCATACTCTTGATTGACCAAGGCGTAGCGACCCTCGGTGTCGAGCATCCACGCGGCAAGGGGGATATTATCCATGAACGCGCGGAGGCGTTGGAACAGGGATAAAAACTCGTCCCTACCTTGTTTGACCGAGTGCTGGGATATCTCCAGATTCTTCTGCGTCTGTCGTATCGCCAAGAGAAACCCGATACAAAACAGAGCGAAAACCAGAGGGAGCGCCATTTTTTTCAGCAGGGCGAAGTGCCAGTCTGCAGCATCTATATCTACGACAAACAGCGCGCTACCATGATTTCCTTCTGGATCAAGCAGTGGAACATACGCGCTGACCCAAGTCCCATAGCTATCGGTGTAGGGTCCAATCACCCCGAACCGCCCATGCTCGAGCGCAGACACCATGTCAGCAGGTGCATCGGGATAATTCATTTCCGGATCTTCTAAATCCTTCTCCGGTGGTTCACTATCAGCGTAAAAAAATACGCCCGCTTCTCGTATTCCTAGGGTATAGGCAAAATGCAGATCTTTGAAAGCCGCTTTAGTTTTAGCCAGTTTTGCTTTGAGTTTGAGGTAGTTTGGACTCGAGAAATCAGCTGGCGACCCAGACAGCCATTCTATATCACTCCAGCTATATCCCGCCGCTGCCACTGAGGCTATGTTACTCGCCTCTTGAACCTTCGCCCTCCGCTCTTCAAAATACTGAACCACCACATAGAGGAGGATCAGCAAGAAAAGTGCTGCCATCGGCAGATCCACCCGCGCATGCGCCGCGTGGCTTTTGTCTTTGATATGGGCTTTGATCGTCATGCTTCAGCAAGGACTAACTTTTAGAATCTAGCTCAAGAAACCGACTCTGACAACTCCCCATCTTCCAGCCTGAGACGAACATCCGCCACGGCAGCCACCCGAGAGTCATGGGTCACCAGCACCGTGGTGAGACCCCGTTCTTGTTGTAGTTCGCGGATCACCGACAGGATAGCGCCGCCGGTGTGAGAATCTAGGTTACCCGTGGGTTCATCCGCGAAAAGTATCTCTGGCTTGCAGGCCAGCGCACGGGCAATGGCCACGCGCTGCTGTTCGCCGCCAGAGAGTTGTCCGGGCAGGTGGGACATGCGATGTCCTAGACCCACCCTCTCCAAGAGAGTCGTGGCAGCGGCGAAATCCGGTTTACCGGCGATCATCGAGGGCAATGCCGCATTTTCCAGCGCTGTCAGTTCGGGGAGCAAATGGTAAGACTGAAAAATGAAACCAAACTTCTGGTTGCGCATCCGTGCCAGCCCGCTACCGGGCAGCGCGTAAATGTCTTGGCCATCAAATGAGATTTGCCCCAAGTCGGGTTTTTGCAATCCGGCCAACACATGGAGAAGCGTAGTTTTTCCGGCACCGGACGCACCTTGGATCGCCGTCAATGCCCCGGCACGGAACTCCCACGAGATATTGGAAAATACCCCCACACAGTCGTGACCCATCGGATAGGTTTTCGAGATGGATTGGGCGCGCAGGTTACTCATAGCGCAGGGATTGGGCTGGCTGGAGGCGCGAGGCGCTCCACGCTGGGAAAAAGGCGGCAGCTACGCAGATGACCACGGCTGTGGTGCAGATGATCCAGAGATCGCGGGGATCCACCACAGCAGGGATGCTGGCAAAATGGTAAATCTCATACGGAAAAATTTCTATACCCAAGCCCCGCGCCAACCCTTGGGAAACCTCGTTGCGATATTCCAGTAAGGCCAGTCCACTCGCCAATCCAAGGGCGCTGCCCACCAAGCCCACCACGAGGCCGTGTGCGAGGAAGACCCCAAGTATTTGCCCGTCCGTGGCACCGAGCGCTTTCATCAACCCAATCTCCCGAGATTTTTGCACGGTGATCGTGATGAGCGTGCTCGTGAGCCCAAAGGCTGCCACGAGAACGATGAACAAGAGGAGAAAAAACATGACATGCCTCTCCACGGCGATTGCCGAGAAAAGCTGGTGGTTCAAGTCCATCCAAGTGTAGGCACGCAACGGTGGGTCGAGCTTCTCATTGAGTCTCTTTTGCACCTCGGCAGCCCGCAGCGGCTCGCGCACTTTGAGTGCTATCCCGTGGACGCCATCCTCTAGGTTGTAGAACGATCCCGCAGTTTCCAGGGACACCAACACGAAGTTAGAATCGTAGTCGAACATGCCCGTGGAAAAAATTCCTGTTACCACGAGTTCCGAGGGAAAATAGGCAGATTTCTGAGCCAGCTCACCGCCGCCCTGCACGGCTTTCATCTGCTCGACATTACGCGGTGAAAAGACTGTGAGCCGGTCGCCCACCTGGATGCCATTGCGCTCCGCATAACGGTCGCCCACCACGGCGCCTTCTCCCACCAATAAGAATTCGCCCTTGGTCACATACTTTCCGAGGTCGGTCACCGTGGCATCCTGCTCGGGGTCTATGCCTCGGATAAAAGGAGTCGAGATGCGTCCCGCAAAATCCACTAACACAGGCCCGGCGATGAAGGGGCTAGCTCCCAGCACCTCCGCGTCCTCTCGAGCTGCTGCCACCAGGGTGTCAGGTTCACGCACGATGCCATAGTTGGTCAGCGTGATGTGTGCGGTGAAGCCCATGACCTTGTCTTGCAACATCTGTTCGAACCCGCTCATGACAGAAATGACCACGATCAGCACCATGACTCCCAAGAGCACGCCGAGGAGTGAGAGAATATTGATGATCGAGACAAAAGTCCGCTTGGGCCGGAGGTAGCGGAGTGCCATAAAAAGCTCGAATCGAGGTGTCACTCCTCTTTCAATGCCCACAACTGTGCCCGCTGTCAAAACATTGGAATCCCTGCTTGCCGAGCGCCCCGACTTGGTCGTGACGCCATTTCAGCGCCGCGTGTATAACGCCCTGCTGCAAATCCCTGCTGGCTCAGTCACTACTTACGCAGCTCTTGCCGCATCCATCGGGTGCCGGAGCCCGCGTGCGGTTGGACAAGCTTTACGCTGCAATCCGTTGGCGCCCGCAGTGCCCTGCCATAGAGTCGTGCGCTCCGATCTGACGCTCGGGGGATTCATGGGTTGCACAGACGGGGAGGCACTTGCCAAAAAAGTTCGGTTGCTTGAGGTGGAGGGTGTCGCTGTCCGCGACGGAAAAATCTCCGAGCCCCGGCGGGTCGTGGTGACTCCAGCCAGTTTCATCTAGGAGCGGGATCGCGAGGTGAGCGCTGCGATCCGGCGGCGTTGCTGTTTTTCGAAAACAGTTATGCCAAGGAATTGCGTGGAAAATTTTTTGCGGTGTCGCTAGGTTGTCCTCTTTATGGCTTCAGGTGCAGAAAAACAGACGGATCGCATGGAGAAAATAGTCTCCCTGTGCAAAAGGCGCGGCTTCATTTTCCAGTCCTCCGAAATCTACGGTGGGCTCAACGGTGCGTGGGATTACGGGCCGCTTGGGGCAGAACTCAAACGCAATGTGAAAGAGCATTGGTGGCGTTCCATGACCCAGCTCCGCGACGACATCGTGGGTCTGGATGGAGCCATCCTCATGAACCGCGCCGTCTGGAAAGCCAGCGGCCACGAGGAGACTTTTAATGACCCGATGGTGGATTGCAAAGAGTGCAAAGGCCGCTTCCGCGCCGATCAAGTGGAATCCACCCCCTGCCCGCGCAAACCCAGCCGCTCGGTCAAAGAGTGCGAGCACGAGAAGACAGAACCCCGCGCTTTCAACCTGATGTTCCGAACGCACGCGGGTGCGATCGAGACCGACGACTCCCTAGTCTATCTCCGTCCCGAGACAGCGCAGGCGATCTTCGTCCAATTCAAAAACATCCTCGACACCTCTCGCCAGAAACTCCCCTTTGGCATCGCCCAGATCGGCAAGGCCTTCCGCAACGAGATCAACCCGCGCAACTTCACTTTCCGCTCCCGCGAATTCGAACAGATGGAGCTGGAATATTTCTGCCGCGCCGAAGATGGCCTGCGCCTTACGGACGAGTGGCTGGAGAACCGCTTGAAATGGTATGAGTCCGTGGGCATTCCACGCTCCAAGATTCACATTCTCGATGTCCCGGAGGATAAACTCGCGCATTACTCCAAGAAAACCTACGACTTGGAATACGAGTTCCCCTTCGGTATCCAGGAGTTGGAAGGCGTTGCTTACCGCACTGACTTCGACTTGGGCACCCACCAGAAACACAGTGGCAAGTCGCTCGAATATTTCGACGAGGAAACCAAGCAACGATTCGTGCCCCATGTCGTCGAACCCAGCGCTGGCGTGGACCGCACCGTGTTGGCCCTGCTCTGCGAGAGCTACGACGAGGAAGAAGTGGCCGACGATAAAGGCAACAAGGAAACCCGCGTGGTTCTGCGCTTCAAGCCTTCAGTCGCTCCGATCAAAGCCGCCATTTTCCCACTGCTCAAGAACAAGCCGGAACTCGTTGCCAAAGCCAAGGAAATCACCTCGGCTCTCCGCCAAGAGTTCCGCGTGTTTTACGACGATTCCGGTGCCATCGGGCGTCGTTACCGTCGTCAGGATGAGGTGGGAACACCGTTCTGCATCACTGTGGATTTTGAAACTCTCGAGGGAGATAAAGCCACGGGGGCAAAAGATACTGTGACCATCCGCGAACGCGATTCCATGACCCAGCGCCGCGTTCCGATTACCGAACTCTCCTCGTTCATCGCCTCGGCGTTAAAGTAATCCGGATTAAA
>DYRQ01000102.1:4902-8922 GCA_020718645.1 Verrucomicrobium spinosum | reverse complement strand
ATTGAATGACAGTTGGTATTGCGTGGTAACAATAATTATTGACACACAGCATGGGGTGGGTAGCTCTCTTTTTCGTGTAATCTAACATCCTTTAATAAATGAGTTCGTATGGGCTCATGGAGGATGGCAAGAGGAAAGGAAGTTGTATGGCTCGTAGTAAGCAGATCGCTTTTGGAACAAAAGTAATTCTATTATTCATCGTCTGTGCAGTGGTCTTGGTAGGTGTCGGTGTTTCTGGGATGTGGCAAAACTTTTTACTGCACCAGAAAGCGCTGGTGATTTCAGACAACTGCTTGCCCGCTGTTGAAAATGCGCATCGTTTGAACGCTCTTGCTGCGCACTTTCGCATAGTGGAATTTGCTGCTGCTTCGCAGATGGACATGACTCAGGTGGCGGCTCTGCAAGCTAACATGGAGCAGATGAAAACCGAGTGGCAAGCCGAGGCTGCAAGCTTGGAGAAGCTCTTAACCGATGACCAGCTTTCGCTCTTGCTCGGCTACAGGAAGAATATTGATGGATATTTGGTGCTGAGCACCAAGGCTCTCGAGCAGATCAAGATGTTTCAACACGATCGCGCCAAAGAGATTTTGAACAAGGAGTCCGCAGAGATATTCCAGACTTTGACTGTTGGGGTTCGTGAGATTATTGCCTCTGTCGAGAAACAATCTGTCGAGGCTCGCAACGCGGCTGATGGCACCTACCATATCTCTCGCACCGTCAATCTCAGTGTCGTGCTGGTCTGTGCTGTTGGTCTTCTGGTCTTGACCGCTTCTATCGCCAAGATGTTCTCAGGCTTCAAAAACACCATCGTCACAGCCGCAGGGAGTATATCAGAGGCAAGTGAATCTCTGGCTGAAGGTGCTACCGAGCAGGCTGCCTCCTTGGAGGAATCAAGCTGCTCTCTCGAGCAGATGTCGAGCATGACAAAAAGTAGCGATGACCAAGCACAACAGGCGAAAGAGATCATGCTAAAAACCCAGCGTAGCGCACAGAACAGCATGGAGGATATGCGAGCGATGGAGCAGGCCATGAATGAAATTTCTGAAGCTGGCAGCAAAGTGGCTCAGACGATCAAATTGATTGATGAAATCGCCTTCCAGACCAACATTCTCGCGCTCAATGCTGCCGTCGAGGCAGCTCGAGCAGGTGAAGCAGGCGCTGGGTTTGCTGTGGTGGCCGACGAAGTGCGCAATTTGGCTCTCCGGAGTGCTGGGGCAGCACGGGAGACAGCAGAAAAGATCGAGGATTCACTGACTAAAACCCAGAGGGGCCATGACCTGAGCATGAAAGTCACCAGAAGCTTCACCGACATTTCTCAATTTGTGGGTTCTGTTCACAAAATCATCGAGCAGATCAGCCACGCGACGGGTGAGCAGAGAACGGGTGTCGAACAGATCAATACTGCTGTGAGTCAACTGGCTAAAGTCACGCAGGTCAATGCCTCGAGTGCTAAGCAGACGGCTGACGCCGCACATCATTTAAAGAGCGAATCCGAGAATATCATTCGTCCAGCGTCTGATTTTTGGGTGCGGTTTGGTTTTACACGCAAGGTTGAGGTGGAGAAAGCGTTTGTGAGTAGCGGCAACGAGCCAAAACATTTTGCAACTTCACAGGTGCAGCCCCATCCCCCCCTCCTTTCCAGTAGCCGTAATCTGCCGAGACCCTCTCAGCTTTCTTTAAACGATAAAAATTGAGCTAGGTAAACCACGGAACTGTTTGAGCCCAAGGGCTGTCTCTACGCGGTGGGTTGGGGTGGGTCGAGTTCGCCCACACTATCAGTCCGGCGGGTCAGAGGGTTCCGTATTTCCCGCAATAAAAGCAGCGACGCCAGCACGATGAGGGATGCTGCTAAGATCGCAGAAAAAACTACGGACACATGCGAGGCTATCCAGAAGGCTACCCCAGGCGCTAAAACCCCTCGAATCCCTGTCAAGAAGGTGTGCGTGGCCATGTAGTCGGCAGTCTTCGAGGGTGGGGCGAATTTGGTGACCCAGAGATTCCACGCAATGTCTCCACCGGAAAAGGCGAGGCCGTAGAGCACTGCGCCCGTGATCCATCCGCCCCATTCTCCAGCTAGGAAAAATGAGCCTATTGCCGAAGCAAAACTCAGATTGAGCAGGATACGGAACAGAAAGAAATTCATTCTGTCGAAGCACCATCCCCAAAGGGGAGAGAGCACCAGACGCATGGCGTTGGGAATCACTATCAACAGCAGAGAGATATCGGTGCTGCTGAGGTTGTGGCCATGTTTGGGGTTGGCGAGCACTTCCACCCGCAAGGGGTTCATCATCAGGTTGCCGAAGCCCATGAGCATCCAGCACCCGAGCGTCCACTGAAACTGCGGGTCGCCCCGGAGCACTCGGAGAGCTGCGAGCGGGTGGGGGACGACCTTGAGCGGGAGCACTTCCGAGTGACACCCTGAAAGGCACCACGCCGATGCCCAACAAGCTGCTGAAAATATGAGGAGTGTCTCCACACTGCGCGCGGCATCAGCTCCCAAGAACCATCCGGCGAAAAAGCTAAACCCGGCGGCTGCGGCCACGCGGATGGCGATGGCATGGGAGAAAAGCCGCCCTCTGAGCTTCTCTGGATAGCTGTCTTGGATCATCTGGGTAGCCAAGGGCACGCTGGCTGCAATGACAGTGAGAGCCAAGGAGGAGAAGAGCACCATCCCCCAAGCCGTAGGCAGCAGGGCAGCCAAGAAAAAACAGGCTCCAGCCAGAGCGAAGATAGCTGCGGCAGTCTGTGCTGCCCGCCAGCGGAGAAGGGAGGTGGCGTGAACCACGAGGGGAGCTAACAGTAGACCAGCGCTGACGGACGAGGAGAGCAGGCTTTTGGCTATATCTCCAGCTTGGTAGTGACGAACCGCTATAAAGAGCAGGTAGGTCGAGGCGGCTGTCTCGAGTATCCCGCCGAAAAGTGCCCGCCCCCTTTCCCTCTGGTAGGTGGAAAGGCCAGCCGGAGACAATCCACCTTCAAGGGCCATCGGTGTGTTCAGGCACTGGCGCAGAGGGAACGGTAGGGTGGTGTTTCATCCATCTTTTGACTGCGATGGAGGTGACCACTGCGGTCGTGAGAACTCCTGCCACGACTGCCAATGAAATCGAAGTGGGTATGTGGAAGAACGGGGAGATCAGCATCTTCACGCCGATAAATGTCAACACCACGCTCAAGCCAGCTTTCAGGTAGATGAACTCGTGGACGAAACCTGCCAAGACAAAGTAAAGGGCGCGGAGGCCGAGGATGGCGCAGATGTTCGAGGTATAGACGATGAACGGATCTTGGGTGACTGCGAAAATGGCAGGGATCGAGTCGAGGGCGAACATCAGATCCGTGCTCTCGACGAGGATCAGCACGATGGCCAAGGGGGTCAATACCCTGCGCCCGTCTATCCTCGCGGTGAAACTCTTGCCATGGTATTCGTTCGTGATCGGGAAAAGTTTTTTGCACAGCCGCATCACCGGATTTTTGTCGGGCTCGAAATCGGAATCTTCCTTGGAAAAAAATAGTTTCATACCTGTGAAAATCAGGAAGACACCGAAAATGTAGAGCACCCACTCGAATTCCTTCACCATGGCTACGCCCACGCTGATCAGTGCGCCGCGCATGATAATAGCTCCCAGCACACCCCAGAATAATACCCGGTATTGGAACTCTGCCGGCACTCGGAAAAAGCTGAAAAGCACCACGAACACGAAAATGTTGTCCACGCTCAAGGAGTATTCAATCAGATACCCTGTCAGGAACTCCATGCCTTTGGCCGAGCCGCCCTGATGCCAGATCCACCCGCAGAAGCTAAGGGATAGAACAATCCACATCGCGCTCATGGTCAGTGCATTGCGCACGCTCATGGCCTTGGGTTTGCGGTGCAATAAGAAGAGGTCGAGAGCCAGCAAGACCACGACCGCTGCGTTGAATAAAAGCCAGTGTTCAATGCGTGTTTCCATGAGGGCAGCAATAGACATCAGATCGGGGAGTTTTTCAATAGAACATTTTCGCCCCCTGCGCATGGGTTGGAGA
>DYRQ01000102.1:0-4802 GCA_020718645.1 Verrucomicrobium spinosum | reverse complement strand
ATTTTCGCCCCCTGCGCATGGGTTGGAGAAAGGATAACGGAACATTGCCATGATAGGGTCTTCTAGCCTATGGATGGGAGCATGAGCGAAGCTGATGAAATTTTGCCTGACCTACAGGGCTCTTTGGTGTGTGAGGAT
The DNA here is from genome assembly GCA_020718645.1 of Verrucomicrobium spinosum. Classification (GTDB taxonomy): domain Bacteria; phylum Verrucomicrobiota; class Verrucomicrobiia; order JADLBR01; family JAIBCM01; genus DYRQ01. Next base: position 4,664 of record DYRQ01000102.1, on the reverse strand, counting down.
GTGCGTATGGAGGCGGCGGGTTCCCAGACTCTAGTTGGGGTGGTGAACGCGATCTTCGCTCCGCAACTACCCGTATCCGCTATCAAACTCTGCATTTGGACGCGCTGGTGTTCGGGGGTGGGAACTTTTCAGCAACGCACCCGGATCTTAGCTCCTGACGAGTCCGAGGCTCTCTGTGAAAATGAACTGCAATTCCACCTTGCCAACATCGAAGCCCATGCGACCAATGTGAATTTCTTCAGCGGTCTTCAGTTCCGCGAATACGGGGTTTACCATGCGGAAGTCTTTTTGGGCGACCAACTCCGCCTCCGCTATCCCCTCGTCGTAGCGCAGCCGTCGCCTTCCTGATTTTGTCAAAGCTGTGTTGAGTCCCAAGCGTATATTCGATCGGTTGGTGCAAGAATGGGCTCAGGTCTTGGGCTCTGGCGAGCGTCCTCATCCTGTGGCTCTCGGTATAGCTGTGGGTATTTTTTGGGGGTTCACTCCTGTGGTTGGCCTCAAGACGCTCTTGGCAGTAGGCACGGCTTGGTTATGCCGCGGCAACAAAGTGGCAGCAGCTATAGGCGTGACACTGCATGATCTTTTTTTACCCTTGTTGCCTTTCCTACTCCGGCTCCAATTTCAGATCGGTTATTGGGTGTTGAGTTCTCCCCATCAATTCCCGCCACAACTGTCGCATGAGGATCTTTCACCGCTGCACTGGATGCACTGGACTTATTTTTTTCAAGCCGGTCTCCCTGTGCTGGTCGGGAGCCTCTGCATGGCTTTCCCTGCCTCTCTGATAACCTATGCTGCGGCGCTTATCTGGGTGCGGTGCAGGGTAGGGCGGCAAGATGTTCAAAAGCAGATTTGATTTTCTTCAGCTTCTGCCTCACACTCGTGATTCTAAACCATGAAAACCAGAGTATGCAGCCACTGATTACGCCGGCTCGCGATGAATTTTTACAATCTGCCAATTCCCGGGGAGTCGTTCCCGTGTGGACAGAAATTTTGGCCGACCTCGAAACTCCCGTCTCTGCCTACATCAAGCTCGGTGGCTGCGGCGACCGCTTTTTGTTAGAGTCAGTCGAGCAGGGACAGCGTTTCGCGCGTTACTCCTTTGTAGGAGCTAATCCCGATGTCGTTTTGATCGCTAAGGATGGCAAGATCACCATCCGCGAAAAGGGCAAGGTCGAGGAGTTCGAGTCGAAAGTGGATCCCCTCAGGGATCTCGAGTGTCTCATGTCCCGCTACAAGACCGACCTCTCCCCGGCCGGGCTCCCGCCCTTTTTTGGTGGGGCTGTGGGTTTCCTTTCCTACGAATGCGTCCGCCATTTCGAACGCACCGTGCCCACCGCCAAGAAGGATGACCTCGCTGTTCCAGATGCTTACTTCGTCATCACCGACACCCTTCTGGCCTTTGACCACCTCACCCGCCGCCTCAAGATCATCGCCAACGCGCATGTCCATGGAGGCGATCCTGGTGCTGCCTACGATACGGCCGTGGCTAAAATACAAGCGTTGTTGGCCAAGCTCGCCGCACCCATGCCCGCTGTCACACACCAGTCTGCACAGGGGGGGGCAGAACTTTCCCCTGCTGCTAACATGACCCGCGATGAATACATCGCCATGACGGCGAAAATGAAGGAGTATATTTTTGCTGGGGATATTTTTCAGGTCGTCCCCTCGCAGCGCTTCGAGGTTCCCTACACGGGCGAGCCCATCACGCTCTACAGGGCACTGCGCTCGATTAACCCGTCGCCTTACATGTTCTGTATCGAGTTTGGCGAGCAGACACTCGTGGGCTCCTCTCCCGAAGTGCATGTGCGGTGCCAGAACCGCAAGGTCGAGGTCCGCCCCATCGCAGGCACCCGCCCACGCCGCGAAACCAAGGAGGAGGATGACCGCATGGAGCGCGAGTTGCTCGCCGATGAAAAAGAGCGCGCCGAGCATGTCATGCTCGTGGATCTCGGACGCAACGATGTCGGACGCGCCTGCGATTTCCATACAGTGCGCGTGCCTGAGTTCATGGTCGTCGAGCGCTACTCCCACGTCATGCATATCGTCTCCCAAGTGGAAGGACGCCTTCGCGAGGATAGTAATGCCTATGACCTGATGCGGGCGACTTTTCCAGCGGGCACAGTCACCGGTGCTCCCAAAGTGCGTGCCATGCAGATCATCGCCGAGGTGGAACCCACCCGCCGCGGCACCTATGCTGGAGCCGTGGGTTACTTCAGTTTCAACGGCAACCTCGACTCCTGCATCGCCATCCGCACCATGCTGCTCAAAGATGGCAAAGCCTATGTCCAGGCAGGCGGAGGACTGGTGGCTGATTCCACCCCCGAAGGCGAATACCAAGAGAGCGTCAATAAAGCCAAGGCGGCCATGCGTGCTCTCTCGCTGGCTCTGCACAATACCAACCCCTGACTTCTACCCGCCATGCTCCTTGTTATTGATAACTACGACAGCTTCACCTACAACCTCGTGCAGTATTTCGGGGAGCTAGGGGCTGACCCCCTGGTCCGCCGCAACGACGAGATCACGGTCGAGGAAATACACCGCCTGAAACCCGAACGCATCGTCATCTCCCCAGGTCCCTGCACCCCGCGCGAATCCGGTGTGTCCAACGAGATTATCCTCCAATTGGGTCCCACGACACCCATACTCGGCGTTTGTCTCGGACACCAGTGCATCGGGCATGTATTCGGGGGCGAGGTCACCTTGGCGCCCAAGTTGATGCATGGCAAAACCTCCATGATCGCCCACACCGGCAAAGGGGTATTCCGCAACTTGCCCAACCCCTTCGAAGCCACGCGATACCACTCGTTGATTGTGCGATCGGTTAAACTGCCTGAGTGTTTGGAAGTCACTGCCCTGTGTGATGACCCTGAGGATCGCGAGATCATGGGGCTGATGCACAAGGAGTATCCTATCCAAGGCGTCCAGTTCCATCCGGAATCCATCCTGACCACCTGCGGCAAGCAGCTTCTCGATAATTTTCTCAAAGGGTGATCCCGAGCCAGTGCAATTTTTCGTGCGGAGCACAGAACAGAACACCGTGCACCTCACGGTGTCTGCTTGTTCTGGGCTTCCCACCCTCTGTGCCAAATAAGTTTGAGAGAGTTTGTGGGAATTTCATTTGATCACACTTTTTGTGAGGGGTGTGTGCAAAAACTCTTGCAATTATGAGGCTGACGATTAGGCTAGATTCCCTTCTATCCTTCCGGAGTAGCTCAGTGGTAGAGCGGTCGGCTGTTAACCGATTGGTCGTAGGTTCGAGCCCTACCTCCGGAGCATTTTGCACTGGTTTATGTATTTCGTATAGGTGCTACGGAGTTCATCTCATGGCGAAATCTATATTGGGCACAGCCACGATTTGGCTCGCAGGTTAGCCGAACACAACGATCCAAACTATCAGGGTTCCCTCCACACCAAATGCAGAAAAGGGTCGTGGCAATTGATCTACACAGAAAGCTACAGCACCCGGGTCGAGGCCATGTGCCGAGAGAAAGCGCTGAAGTCCAGCAGGGGAAGAGCATGGCTTCGTCCTTCGCAGACGGCGGGCGAACGAACCCGTCCTGAACGGCTTTTGGTCTTACAGACTGCCAGGAGATTGCTTTTTCGTTCCCGATGTTGCTGGGTCGCGGGCGGACGGGGTCGGTGGGGGTTAACTTGACAACGGACAAATGGTGGATATCGTAATGAATACAATACTAGAACCATGACAAAGACATTACAGGTGAGGGTGGACGAAGATTTGCGGACAGAGGCGGATGTCGTCCTGCGCGAGATGGGGCTCGATGTGCCATCCGGCGTCCGCATTTTCCTCACCAAGGTCGTTCAAACGCGCAGCATCCCCTTCGACTTGACGGCGGCGCTCCGAGTGGCCGAGGTGAAAGTTGACGCCCGGACGCAAGCCAAGATGGACGACATCGACACGCTCTGGAGCAGCAAGAAATCCCGGAAGGCGTCAGTCCGTGGGCCTGTTCATAGCTGAGCGGATTCGCAAATGGGAATTTGGCAACCGCATCCCGGCTGCCGACAAGGCGACCCTGCTGGACGGCCAGCGTGTTGCCTTGGCCCAGCCGATTGCAGGAAAAGGTCTGCCCAAGGGCACACGGTTATTGAAGGTCTATGCAACCACGAAACAAGGTCCTCGCCGCATCCTCTATCTGCTGGTCGTGGAAGGCGGCGATCTCTTCGTCTTGATGTATCGGGACAAGAACGACCCGGTGGGGGAAAACATGAGCCCGAAAAACCCGGCCTTCAACGCTGCATTGAACAAGCACCTCGACGCACTTCGAGAGGACATCGTGAACAATCGCATCGAGGAGATCTTACTGGGTGCCTGAGAGTGCCCTTAGGCAACATGGTGAAGCAGCACCATCCATGTTCTCGAAATCGGTAAGACGCCCATCCCAATACATATACAACCATTAGACCCTCTCCCTATTTCGACAAAAGGCGGCCCGGGGGAGCATTTTGCACTGATATGGAAGCGAAAACTAGAAGCGGCATCCTGCCGCTTTTCTGTAAATGTTTCCCGCGCCCCCAAAAGCGTGCTCAGCCCAGTCTCCGTTCGTTGCGTCCGCTTTCCCAAATCGTGGCGCGGGCTTCCAGCCCGTGTTTCTGGTGGCGGGAAAGATAGCCCACCCTCCGTTCGTTGCGATCGTTGCGTGAGATAT
>DYRQ01000101.1 GCA_020718645.1 Verrucomicrobium spinosum | reverse complement strand
CAGAGCTTCGCTGACAGCCATCATGGTGGATGAAACCCAGATTATGCAATAGAGCGCGATGGGTGCAGGTGCGAGGCGCAGGCTCGCCTGTTCTTATGGGTGCCGCTGTAGTAATCTACTGCAAACCCTGAGCAACAAAGCAGATGCGCCATCATAAACAGCCGAGGCTGCCCGCCTATCCGATAGGATTGAAAACTCCGCCCCTTTTGCCGCTAGTTTTTGTTCACCACTTTGGTGATCTAGATTTTGCCTCGTTGTCTACTCAACTGCCTAATAAAACAAACCTTTCTCAGTTTCCCCTGTTTTCAATTGCATAATCTGGGATGAAATCTGTCTCTATCCCCCCCCATGGCATGGCGTATGCACTCACCAACCCATGATCAAAGTGTTCCTGCACTGCTTGGGCTACGGTGGTCTCTTGACCGTCCTCGCTCTTGCTTGGCAGTTCCAACTGATCTCCGGGGAAGAGTTAACCGAACTGCGGGGCGAGAACCGAGCCCTCAGGGAACAACTCCAGTTTACACAGAGCATGCAACGGGGATATGAGGAAAGATTCTGGCACGCACGATCCCTCCCACCCCAGACTACTGCTCCAGAGACTTTTGCGCCCACCACCATTGCCCAGTTCCTCTGGCACAAGTCGGAGGACAATCCTCTCCCACCCCACTGATCTGCCCCGCAGCGTCTGAGGAAAATAACATTGCCGCCTCTTGATTTGCCGCCCGAAGTTGGGTAGCAATGTTCATGGCTCACGCGATTGACGAACAATTTTATTTGGCGGCAGACGAGTTTTTCAAAGCCCACACCGCCGTTGGTCTCACCTTTGACGACATCACACTCGCCACCCGCTACTCTGCTGTCCTCCCCAAACAGACAGCCACGGATACCGAACTCTCACCGGCTCTGCGTCTCCATGTCCCCATCATCTCCTCAGATATGGACACCGTCACAGAGTCGCGCATGGCCATCGCCATGGCTCGCCTCGGCGGCCTCGGCCTCATCCATTACAACATGTCCTCCAAAGACCAAGTGCGAGAAGTGGCCAAGGTCAAAAACCATATCCATGGACTGATTCAAGAACCCATCAAAATCGGGGTCGAGGACAGCATCTCCAGTGTCATGGAAATGTGCGAACACCGCCAGTTCACTTTCCGCTCTTTCCCAGTCGTGGATGCAGAAGGCCGCCTCGTTGGCCTCTTGACCAGCCACCTCCTCTCTGCCCGCCACTCCGACAAAATCGTCCAGCAGGTCATGCTTCCCCGTGAGCAGCTCGATGTCCTGCGCCAAAGCGAACTCGGCAGCGAACCCATCAAAGTCGCCGACCGCTATTTCACCGACCATCCAGGGGCTCACAAACTCATGGTGGTGGATGATTCCGATAAACTTCGCGGCATGCTCACCCTCACAGATGTCGAGCACATCATCAACGAAGCCCGTGCCGATACCAAACCGGCCCGCGATTCAAAATTCAGACTCATCTGCGGTGCTGCCATCTCTGCACCCCGCACCAACTCGGGGGATCTCGATAAGGAAAAACTCCTCGATCATGTCGGCCATCTGGTGGATGAAGGTCTGGATGCAGTAGCTGTCTCGACGGCCCACGGCCACACCCTCGGCGTTGGCGAATGCGTCCGCGCCATCAGAGCCACTTTCCCTTCGCTGACTATCATCGCCGGCAATGTGACTTCGGCGGAAGGTGTCCAATTCCTAGCCAGCTCAGGCGCCGATGCCATCAAGGTTGGCCAAGGCCCAGGCTCTATCTGCACCACCCGTATCGTCGCAGGGGTCGGCATCCCGCAGATGACAGCGCTCTATGTCTGCTCCCGCGCTGCCCGCGAATGTGGCGTGAAAATACTGGCCGATGGTGGTATCACCAAATCTGGAGATATTGTCAAAGCCCTGACCCTCGCGGACGCTGTCATTTGTGGTGGTTTGCTGGCTGGCTGCAAGGAGGCCCCAGGCGAACTACTCGAGATTGATGGCAAAACCTACAAACGATACCGTGGCATGGGAAGCCTCGAAGCCATGAAAGCTGGCGCGGCTGCTCGCTACGGACACGATAAAAAAGATCAGATCAGCAAAGTCGCCGCTGAGGGCATCGAAGCGCTCAAGGAAGTGTCCGGCTCCATCGAACAACTCTTGCGCCAGCTCGTCGGTGGTCTCCAAAGCGGCATGGGCTATCTCGGTGCCTGCAACCTCGCAGAACTCAAATCCTTCGCCCGCTACATCCAAGTCTCTCCCGCCGGGATGCGTGAAGCTGCCCCGCACGATGTAGTCGAGGTCAAAGCCAACCAAGTCTGATCCCCTCACTTTAATCTCATTTTTTCTACATAGCCGCCGATTAATCCCTCCCGATATGTCTCTCTGGTTGCTCACTCTGAAGAAGATGACCCTGAGCCAAAGCCTCGCCTTGGCCCTTGGATTCAGCTCGGCACTCTGCTCAGGTGGGTGGGTTCACGCCCAGTTGGTGAACAAAGAACTCAAACGCATCAACCACCAGTTGCGTTTTCAAGTCGCCGAACAAGAAGCGGTCATCCACGCGCTCGAAGGGAAAAGCAACCAAGGCCGCATCAATATTCGCCCTACTGACAAGCCTTAGTCTCACCACTTTTTCCCCCAGAAAAAAAAAGCCCCTCATCGCGCAAATGGGCTCGCCTTCCCGAGTTATTCCATCCATAAGGGACGCTTCAACAGAAAGGAATAAGCATGTCATTCAAAAGAATAATACTCAACGAAACCTCCTATTTTGGCCCGGGCGCTCGATCCGTGATTCCCGAGGAGATCAAAAGACGCGGCTACTCGAAAGTCTTCGTCGTCACCGATAAAGAACTGGTGAAACACAAAGTCGCCGATGCCGTCCTGACTCTTCTATCGGGAGCCTCTCTCCCATACGAGGTCTATGACAATGTCAAACCCAACCCCACCATTGCCAATGTCCAGACAGGTGTCGCTGCATTCAAAGCCAGCGCGGCTGATGTCATCGTCGCTATCGGTGGAGGTTCCCCAATTGATACTGCCAAAGCCATCGGAATCATCGCCAATAACCCCGAGTTTTCCGATGTCAAATCCCTCGAGGGCGTAGCCCCCACCAAACAGAAAACTGTTCCCATCATCGCCGTGCCGACCACCGCTGGCACCGCTTCGGAGGTGACCATTAACTATGTCATCACCGACGAGGACTCTGTGAAAAAAATGGTCTGCGTTGATCCGAACGACATTCCTATTTTGGCTGTCGTTGATCCCGAACTGATGGTGAGCATGCCGAAAGGCCTCACCGCAGCCACAGGTCTTGACGCTCTCACCCACGCCATCGAAGGGTATCTCACCAAAGGTGCTTGGGAGATGTCAGACATGTTCGAGATCAAAGCTATGGAACTCATCGCCAAGCATCTCGAAAAAGCTGTCCAAGAACCCGCCAACATGGAAGCCCGCAGCGGTATGGCTCTCGCCCAATACATTGCTGGTATGGGCTTCTCGAATGTCGGCCTCGGCATCGTCCACTCCATGGCTCACCCTCTCGGTGCTTTCTATGACACACCCCACGGCGTGGCCAATGCACTTCTCCTCCCGTTTGTCATGGAGTTCAATGCCTCGGCCTGCCTAGAAAAATACCGCGATATCGCCCGCGCCCTCGGTGTCAAAGGCACTGAATCCATGTCACCTCAAGAAGCGGCAGACGCCGCTATTAACGAAGTAAAACGGATGGCTGTCAGCATCGGCATTCCAAAATCCCTCCGCGACATCCAAGTCAAAGAAGAGGATCTTCCCAAGTTAGCCGAGGCTGCTTTCAAAGATGTCTGCACACCCGGCAACCCGAAACAGGTGTCCGTGCAGGACCTCCTCGCCATCTACCGCACGGCATTCTAACCAAACTCAGCAAGGGTGCCGGAACCAATGGCTTCCGGCACCCTCCTGTTCTACTCTCTCAAGGCTTGTTATCGGCCTGAGTAGGAAACCCCTCTTTTGCCTAATCAATAACAGCTCTGAGTTACACTCAGACTCGTTGGATCCTCTAGTAAGTCCGCCCTCATCGCTTGCTAAAAAACTTCAGAAAAAAAAAGCCCGGCACTTGACCGGGCTTTGCTCCATGAGATCGGTGGTTGGTATCAGAAGCTGATTCGCAGACCAGCTTGGATCTGGTGGTTCGAGTATTCCTCGCGGCCAAGATCCGTGCGGTAGAGCGCGTGCGCTGAAACACGATCGCCCAAGATCATCCCAAATCCGCCGCCGAGCACAGCGTAATCTTGGCTGGCATCTTCCATGTCCGTGCGGAACCAAGTCTCGCCCCCGACGAAGCTGGCGTTGATGTCCCGCGAGTCGTTCAGGAACTCATGTTTCCAGCGGGCAAATAGGTTGGGCACGAGGCTGACTTTCCCCATCTGGATAGAATAGCTGATGTCGGCACCCAGACCGCTCTCGAGACTGGCGCCATCGTGGTCGGCGATGTTCAACCCAACACTGCCAGCACCAGTTTCGGTGAAGCCTTCCATCCAAGTGATGGCGTAGTCTGCTTCGGCAACGGGAGTGATGCTGAGGCGTCCGATGCGGAATTCGTAGCCGAGTTCCAACAGGCTATTGAACTGGTCAGAAGTGAATTCGGATGAGGCTGTTTCCTGCAAACCATTCACAGCGATGTCACGCGTGCCATCGTGCCAAGCAGCCGCATAGCCGACCGAGGCGTTGGCGAAGAATGACCCGATTTCCACGCCGCCGAAGATCGTGGCAGGAACCGTGTCCACCGATATTTCGCCGCCAGCCAGTCCCATGTCGTAGTCGGTATTGGCATAGCCTGTGGCGATACCGAGAGTGATGTTATCGCCAATGCGCATGTCGGCACCGAGGGTGACTCCACCCGTGCCGCTCTCGTAACCAGCGGGATCCATGCCCATGGGATTTTGATCGGCGATGGCTCCGTTGCCATTCACAAAGAAGGCGAGTTTGTCTGACCACGCAGGTTGCTGAGACTCGATGACAGGCGAAGCTACGATCTTATCCATATCGCGCCCGATCACGGCAAGCTGGCCGTTGAATGAACCGTCCAACATATTGAAGGCAAGCGGCGCTGTGCCAGTGCGCACCGAGGTCATGCGCCGGCTGATGCTTTGGTGGTGCAACTCGGAGTTGAGGAACGACACATCCATCAGACCAGCGTAGGCACTGGGGGAGAGAATGTCGTAGGCTGTCCGCACCGAGGAGGCGCTGTCGAGTTTGTTGATCTCATACATCGCATCAGATAGCTTCCCATCGGCCTTGACGGAGTCGCGATTGAGTGCAACAGCCAAGTTTTTCTGATTGCTGTTCAGGTCAAGCGCCGGGTTATCGAACCACGGGTCAACGCGGAGATAGACATGATCGGTGTAGCGCAGGCGCCACTTGGCGGTGAGGCCGAGATCAGCTTGGCTGTCGTCAATACGATCGTAGTTACCTGTGACACCATGGGTGGTGGTGACAATCTCAAACTCATCCTGCACACGGGGGCGATAGCCCTCGAGGAACACGGGCTTCACTGTGCCGTCCACCGCAGCGTCACCGGCCATGATGCGGTCGTGGACTGAGAGCGACTCCATTTCCACAATGTAAACGCCTTGAGCACCCTGAGAATAAGTGCCAACCACAGTCAGTGTGCCAGGTGAGTTACCGGGGTTCAGCGTGCCATTATTCAGGAGACTAGAGACCGAACCAGAACCGCCGAGGATGCTGCCGGAGTTCACGGTGAAAGTTCCTGCTGTGCTCCAGTTGCCGTTGACGACCACTGTGCCACCTTGGACATTGACGGGATCGCCATTCAGTCCAGTGGGAGCTGCGCTGGTGAGGAGAAGGGTGTCAGATCCAGTCTTGTTGAGACCGGTGACACCGACGATGTTGCCGGTGCTGTTGAAAGTGCCGCCAGTCAGGGTGATATTGGTATTACCAGCACCAGCTCCAGAGACATCGAGGTTTCCAGAGCCAGAGAGAGCACCGTAGGTGGCAGTGCCGCCCGCGCCGATGGTGAGCGTCTGACTCGCAGCGATAAACACAGTGCCCGTGCCTGTGAGACTCGCGATGGTATCGCCGGCTGCGATATGGTAGGTGCCACCGCTTTGCGTTTGCACAGAGGCTGCGTCGTCGATGAGCCCGTTCATGAGCAGGGTGCCACCAGCGACGACTACTGTGCCGCCGCCTGTGATATTGCCATCCATGGTGAGCTGGCCACCACCACTCTTGGTGAAGGTGTTACCGCCTGTGGCGATGTCCGCATCGGAACCAACCGTTGCTCCCGAAGAGACAGAGAGGGTGCCATGACCAGCGCCGACCGTGATGCCAGCCGCAGTGGAGAGATCAGCCGTCGTGCTAGCAGTGAACTCCAAGGTGCCACCGTTGAGCGTCAGCTTGTCAACATTGGCTCCGCCTGAGAGGTTGCCGAGCATGGAGGAAGCGCCGTTGCCAGCAATGGCACCGACAGAGACCGTGCCTCCCGTGATGGTCACATCGCCTGTAAAGGTATTCGCTCCCGAGAGGGTCAAGGAACCGGCTCCAGTCTTAGTCAGCGTGCCAGTCGTTGTGTCAATGATGCCGCTCGAAATGACATGACCCGCACCACTCACCGTGAGATCTTGCGCTGCACCGCCGATGGCACCCGTCAAGGTCAGTGTGCCCGAGGTCGAGCCCATGGTCGTAGCACCTCCAAGAGTCAAATCCCCGCCAAAGGTGTTTGATCCGCTCACATTCAAGAGCGCACCGCTGCCACCGCCCGTGCCTTGTAGTGTCAAAGCTTCGGCTCCGACCGTGATGTTGTTTGCGAGTTCCAGCCGAGCGCCCGAGGCAATCGAAGTGCCGCCTGCGGTGGTTCCAAGACCAGTGGCGTTTTGGATTTGCACCACACCTGCGCTGATGGTGGTCAGTCCAGTGAAAGTGTTCGCTCCGGAGAGAATGAGTGTTCCGGCTCCGCCTTTGGTGAGGGTCGTGCCGGTAACGATGCCCGAGAGCGTTCCCGTGCCAGCAGCGACATTGATGTTCTCAAAATTCTGGATGCCGTAGCTGGAGGAAACACCGCTGCCAAGAGCGAGTGTGTCGGTGCCTGTGCCGCCGTTGATAACGCCGGTGATCGTGCCGCCATTAAAATTCACTGTATCAGCACCGCCTTCCATGTTGATCGCGAGACCTGTATTGCCGGTAATCGTGCCAGTGTTGGTCAGGATGTCATCACCTTCGCCCATCTGGATGGCCGAGCCATCGCCACGGATGAAGCGAGCCGAACCCGTGCCTGTGTAGGAGACTCCGTCCAGTGTGCCAGTGGAATTGTTATCTGCAGTTGTTCCGTCCTGGAGATAGACCGTCGCACTGCCATCTGGAATGGAGCCGTTGCCGATGATCGTTCCGGAATTGGTGATGGTGTCATTGTCTGCGGCAGTGCCGAGTTTGTTCTCGAGGCGGATGGCATAGCCGCTCTGGCCCTCGATCGTGCCAGTGGAGTTATTGGTGATCGTGGTGGCTATGGAACCGCTGCGGCTGACGACGGAGTCGTTGTTAACAAGAATACCGCGTGTGGCGCCTCGGATGGTGCCGTCGTTGTTGATCGTGCCGCCGCCGAAGGTGATGGCCTCGCTGTTGTTGGCGCGTCCGGAAGAATCGTAACCGCTAGCACCTGTGGCAAGAATCTGGCCTCCGGCATAGTTGTTAATCGTGCCAGCGGCATCCAGATCAATACCGTCGCCATCGCCGTCGTTGGTGACACAGACATTGCCCGAGCGATCCACCACTCTGCCGGCGCCGACATAGTCACCACGGATAAGTCCGTAGTTGTGGATGGTGACATTGTCTGCTGAGATGTTGGTTGCGTCGAAACCGATACCCGAACCGTTGCGCCCGATGATAGTGCCGGTCGAGCGGTTGGTGATAGTGATATTGGTGGCAGCATCATCGGCCTCAACACCATGGCGTGAGCCTGAGATACTACCATAGTTGTCGAGGCTGGAGTTTGCCTCATCTTCAAATGAAACACCTTCTGAGGTCGAATAGGTAGTGGCCGTGCTACCAGCGGGTGTATTGAGATTATTATTGGCCGGGTTATCGTTGATAATACTGTTACCGAGAATCGTGCCGTGGTTGGTAAACGACATGCCGGAACCGAGGCGAACGGCATCGTGTCCGTCAGCGCGGATGACACCACCAGCGTTGTTGGTGATGGTTCCGCCCGTGGCGCTGGTCAGGTCGAGGGCTTGCCCAGTCGAGAGGGCAGTGGTCGGCGTGGTGCCGTAGGCTGGTCCAGAATATATGGTGCCGTTATTCGTCAGGTTAACCGTGCCCGCAGCGCGCATCTTGAAGGCGTCCTCTCCAACAGATTGGAGCAAGCCACCAGAGTTCACGACGATCGTGAAAGTGTTGCCAGCGTTACTACTGGTGCGGATACCCTGGCCTGTTCCAGTTTGGTTGATCGTGCCGTTAATCGTGAGACTAAAAGTAGCAGGGCCTGCCGCGCCCAGAGTGATGGTTTCAGTGCCGCCAGTATTGGTGCGAGTCACGCCTGTATTGAGGATGTAAGTAGTCGTGCCAGTGTTTAAATTAGCCACAACATTTCCAGAGCCGCCAGTGATAGCGGTTTGAGCGAAACCTAAACCTGATGAGGGAAGGAGCACCAAAAGTAACGCGCTACCCAAGACAACCATTGCACCCCAAGCCTTCGAAATAGACTGTTGTTTTTTCATAAAATAACCCTGTTCAAGATTCTGTAATAACTACCAATACTCCCCCTCGTGAGAAGAGGCTCGTATTAGTTACAGAGGGATTATGGATTATGAATGTCGGTATCGTTACAAATGAGCAACACTAACTTCCGGCGCTCTGTTTGGCTCACCAACCGACGAGTAACCGTCACTAACGGAGTAAATAAACCCAGATCTTGCATTAGGAAGGGCTGCGTTCTTCAGTTTCTAATGCAAAGCAT
>DYRQ01000023.1 GCA_020718645.1 Verrucomicrobium spinosum | reverse complement strand
AAAATCCTGTTCATCCTGTCCAAGAATTCTGCCCCCCTCCGCGTCTCCGCGTGCGCTGGGGTTGTTTTGGGCGGGGTGAAAAATAGTGTAACCTGACACCTCTCCCGTGCGTCTTCCTCCCATGTAAGGAAGATATACTATGAAAAAATACATCCCAGTCGTCGGTCTGACCTTAGCCACTCTCCTCCTCGTCGGGGGCTCCAGTTGGGCTATTAACCAGAAGAATAATCACCACCAACCCCTCGCGCCTCTCCCTCTGTGCGAGTTGCTCGGAGACATCAGCTCCCTTGGGCTTACAGAGTCTCAAAAGAGTGCTGCCAAAGGAGTGCTGAAAAAGCATTTGCCAGAGATCTCTGCCACCAGCCATGATCTGGTCGCCGAACACCGGAAGCTGCGGGATCTCATCCGCAAGGAACCGGCCAACTCTGAGGCCATCCAAAAACAAGCTGCAACCCTCGGTCAGCTCGTGACCAAATCAGCCTTGAACCGCGCTTCGATAGCTCAGGAAATCTTGCCCATCCTCGGCGACGACCAAAAAGCCGCAATCCGCGAGATCCAAGCCAAGATGGACGCCCGATTGGATCAAAAATTGGAGCAGGTGCTCAAAGCCATTGAGGGTTGACGCCGCCCTGAGACACCCGTAACATGAGAGGTCTTGTGAGCAAACAATCTCAACACACACAAGACCTCTCCCACTTCCCCGCTACCCACAGGAGTTTTACTACCATGAACACCCACACACGCCCCCTCGCCACCGCGGCTCTCTGCGCTGCATTCGCTCTGCTCACCTGCGCGCCGGAGTCACACGCGCTACCCTTGAAACGGCGTGAGGGCATCCTCCCCCGCCCCGTTGCCAACCACATCGGAGACGCCGCCCGACGAGCCCTCCTCTCGGGCATCGCGGATTATCCCGACGAGATTATCTCTGCTATTTTTGAAGTCTCGCAAGATACCGACTCCCTCATGAGCGGAGCCACTTCTTCCAATTCGGATTACAATAAAAGCATGGCACTGCTCTCCCGCTATCCCGAGGTGATTACCACGATGAAAGAGCATTCCGGTGCCACCCGCGCCATTGGTTTTCTCTCCAAGACCGATCTCAACGCGTGTTGGGAAACCATAGACGCGATCCGCGCTGAGCAGGCCGCGGTAGCCGCCAGATCGTCCACCCCCTCGGGCACCAGCACCCAAGTCATCTCTGTTGCGACCACCCAACCGACTTCTTCCACGACGGTTGCTGTGATACCGATCCCGGTGCCAGTCGCTACAGCTAAAACTTCGACCTCGCCCTCCAACACCGTCATCGTCTCGGGCAACACAGTCAATGTCACCGCACCCAGCACCACGACCAGCACAACTACCACTACCACCAATTCAGGCACCAGCAGCGCCTCTACCACCTCTTCAACAACAAGCACAGGAAGCACCACGACATCAGGAACCACAACCACAACGACGACGACTGCTAGTCCGTCCACGGCGACAGTCACGAGCACGAGCACACCCGTCACCACGAACACTGGAGGCACTGGCACGGTCACAACCACCACAGCCTCCACTGGAGCCCAGGCTACAACCTACACAGGCACCACAGCCACAGGTGCCACGGTCAAAGCAGGCACGGCGACCAGTGCAAGTGGCCAGACACAAGTTGCCGGTGTCGCTGTCGCCGGACAAAACGGAGCCCATGCCGGAGGCGTTGCCGTGAACCAGAACGGCTCAGTCACCACCACGGGCAGCCTGGGCGGCACTGTCTATCAAACCCCATCCGGCACGACCGTCGGCACGGCTCACGCAGGCTCTAGCCAAGTGGACACAGCCGCGCAGACCAGCCAGTCGGCGCATACCGTTGGCGCGGCCACCTCGACTGGACAAGGGGCTGTCGCCTATCAGCAAGGCTCCAGTTCATGGGACAGCAATAGTTACCAGCACACGGCCTCAGGCGGCGTGCAAACAGCCAGCGGTGCTGGCGGCACTTACACTCGCGACTCCTCGGGTTACAAGACAGAAACCGGAGCTGGCAAAAGCACCAGCACCACGGTGCAATCCAACAGTGGCACCACCTACGATGTGGATCACTCCACCGATGTGACCAAGACCGAGACGGGCTACGATCTAGATCGCTCTACCAGCGTGGACTCATCCACTGGCGCCAGCTACCAGCACGATTCCACTGCAAGCCACAGCCAAGGCAAGACGGATATTGCCCGCTCCACCACAGCGAACAACTCAGCAGGGCAGAGCGTCACCTCCTCTTCCCAAGCCCACACTCGCAGTGGCGAAAACGGCGCGGGCGTCGCACGGGGCGGACAGTTCCAAACCTCCACGGGACAGAGCGGAGCTTTCGCGCAAGGCGCAGGCGTCGCCAAGACCCCATCGGGCGGTGTAGTGGCAGCGCGGGGTGGTGCCGCAGCGACTTACCCCACGAGCACCTACCAGCGGACGGACAAGACAGCCTCCAGCCCGCAGCGCAAAAGCATGAACTCCATGGATGCCAGCACGCTCAACTCTACGATGAAGTCGGCCAATGCCAAAAGCCGCTCCGCCTTCTCCGGCTACGAAAAAAGCATGCCATCGTCGAAGGGCGGCGCCGGGGGCGGCAACCGCAGCGGCGGAGGAGGAGGCAGACCGGGCCGCTGAAAACCATGCGCTCCACCCAACACCATGATCGCTCCCCACGATGCAGCCACCGACGGCGAGGATCAGGCGTGTGTCACAGAAATCCTCGCCGGCAACCGCGACGCCTATGCACGCCTCGTCTCCAAACACAAGAGCCGCATCCTCGGCTACGCCTCCCGTTTTACCCGAGACAGAGCGGAGCTGGACGACTTGGCACAGGAGATTTTTGTAGTAGCCTACGGAGCACTGGGCTCCTACAGGGGAGACGCCCCTTTTTCTCACTGGCTCATGAAGATCGCAGTTCGCAAATGCACCGACTGGCTCCGCACCTTGCAACGCGAACGCAGAACATTCTCGAGCCAAGAGACTCCGCAGGAAATCGCCGCGCCAGAGGGTCGCGAACCGTGGGCAGCCGAGGATGCCCGCAGCCTGTTACAGTGGGCTTTTTCCGTGCTGGATCCGCTGGAAAAAACTATCATGACACTCTCGGGCATCGAGTTGATGCCTCTGGAACAAGTCGCCAAGCTGACCGACCTTTCCTTGGCCAATGTTAAAATCAAAGCTTTTAGGGCACGAAAAAAACTGGCACAAAAACTGGAGACCATCCGTGAACAACTCACCTGACATCACCGATCATTTCTTCGAAAAAATCCGCACGGCACCGTGTGGCACCGAAGCGTCCGAATTCGGGCTGGAAACCCGCGTCCTCGCCACTCTCAGCGCCCGCGAACCGCAGGCACTATTGACCCGCTGGGCGTGGTGGCTCTCGCCTGCTTTTTCACTCGTGCTCATGGCCATGGCTACTTGGCACGCCCTCTCGCCACCGGAGTCCCAGTGGCTGGTGGCAGATTCGCTGTATGGTGCAGGCGATTATCTGGTGCTGGCAGGAGGTGCCCTGTGAGCAGCACTTCATTTTCTCAACAGCTCCGTGCTGTTGCAGCCGTCCTTCTTGTTTTTGTGTTGGGCGTTTTGAGTGGTGTTCTGGGAGGTGTGCGCTTGACCCAATGGAAAATCCGCTCGTTCGTTGAGCAAGGTCCCGAAGGGGTATCCGCCGCTCTGGGAGAGCGTATCGCGCACAAGATCGGCCTAGACTCGAACCAGCGCGAGAAGCTCACCGCTATCCTCTCGGAAAAAACCCGCGACATCCAAACCGTGCGCTCCAAGATGCAGCCTGAGATCACGGCTATCGTCCTCTCCGGCGAATCGGAAATTCGCGCTATCCTCAACCCGGAGCAAGCGGCGAGATTCACGCGGATGACAGCCCCGCTCATAGAGCGCTGGCTACCACTCCACCACAACCAACCTTCATCTGGAGCCACACCATGAGAATTGCCGCTGTAGATTACGGGACCGTCCGCGTAGGCATCGCCCTGAGCGACGAACTCGGCATGATCGCCAGTCCCTACGCCACCATCCAAACCAAGAGCGATGAGGAGCGACTGCAAAAAACGGCGGAAGCCCTAGTAAAAACTGGCGCGGGAAAAGTGTTAGTAGGGCTGCCCAAACACATGAATGGCTCCGAGGGAGAGTCAGCCAAACTTGCGAGAGATTTCGCCGAAAAACTGGGAGGGTTCCCAGGCATGCCTCCCGTGCAGATGGTGGACGAGCGCCTGTCCACACTCCAAGCATCAAAAATGATGCGCGAATCTGGCCGCAAAGCCAAGGAACAGAAAGGCGTGATAGACTCCGCCGCCGCGGTGGTGATGCTCCAATCTTACTTGGACGCCTCGACAGGCATGCCACCCTCGGACTGGTGATCGCCACACGCCTCTGGCTGGTCCTTGCTGCAGCAGCATCCACAGGACTTGCGAAGGAGAGGGCGCACTCTCCACCACGCATAGATCAGCGCCCCGGTCAGGGCTCCGATAATGTCAGCAATCCAGTCGTCGAACTCCGATAACCTCCACGGGGTCAGTTGCTGGCGCCATTCATCAAAAATACCGAAGCACATCGCAGCAAAAAAAGCTGTGGCAGGCGACCGGAAAGCAAATCCTGCCGAGAGACCACCCAAGGAAAACAAGATGAAGTGAGCGATTTTGTCCTGCCCAAAAATATTCGGTTTTGGGAAACGGTCGGTAGGCATCCCCGAGAGGATGTAGAGCGAAATCATCCAGAGGATGAACGGAAGCCAGTTTTTGCCTGTTCGTAGCACGCCTGCGTTGTTACCTTGCTCTGCATGGGATGCAAACGATTTGTTTTAGGAATAGAAGGCGGCGGCACCAAGACCACATGGTCGCTGCTCGATGCGTTGGGCACCGAGGTAGCCTCAGGCACCTGCGGTCCTGGGAATGTGAGCCTGCTGGATGACACGGGGGTCCGATCACTATTCACCGAGATCCGTTCGCACTGTCCTGAGCCTGTTCAGGCTGTCGGAGCTGGCATGGCGGGAGCGATGAACCTCGTGCAATTCTCTAGGGTCGAACGCATCTTGGGCGATGTTTTTCCCGAAGCTCAAACGATCTGTGGGCGGGAGGATTCCCACTCGGGCTTCTACGCCGCCCACCCGGAAGGCACAGGTATTTTGCTCATCGCAGGCACAGGCAGCAACTGTCTTGGAGCCGTCGGAGGCGAGGGATGGTGCAAAGCGGGTGGCTGGGGGCATCTGGCTGGGGACACAGGCAGCGGATGGGATGTGTCCGTGCGTGGAGCGCGTTCAGCATTTGCCCACTACGACCGCGCTGGCACGGTCTCTCGGCTCGGGCGAGAACTTTTGACCGCCACCTGTTGCGACACGATGGATCACCTCGCCATGCATCTCACGGCGATCGCAGGCGATAAAACTGCTGTGGCCGCCTTGGCTCCTGCCGTCTTTCGTGCTGCTGCCTCTAGGTGCTCACTGGCTCGGGCTTGCGTCTCTGCGGCAGCAGAAAGTCTGGCTGGCCTAGTCTGCACCGTGGCAAAAAGACTCCACATGACACGCCCGCGAGTCGCTCTCCACGGCAGCCTCTTGGAAAAATGCGCGCCTTACAAAAAAGCTGTCAGCGCCCACATACGACGGCAGATACCCGATGCGATCCTCTTTATCAACAGCACGCCTGGAGCCATCGGTGCAGCTCGCCTCGTGCAGGGCATCCCCTTCGAGCACGAGCGACGCCGCGCGGTCACGCTGGATCATTCCTTGGCAGAGTCCCTGACAGAACAGGGATGGACCGGTGGCAAAAATCTCGCCGGGATGTCTGTGTCCAGTCTGGTGAATCTATTCCTCGCCAAGGAAGCTGAGGTCTCCGAAGCGCTTTGGGCGGCTCGCTCCCCCATGCGCCAAGCGGCCCAACTCGTCTCGAGCAAACTGGGTGCTGAAGGGCGTCTGATCTATGTGGGCGCAGGAACCTCGGGAAGATTGGGTGTGCTCGACGCCAGCGAGATACCGCCCACTTTCGGATCGGAACCCGGCCAAGTGGAGGGCGTGATAGCTGGCGGCAGCCGAGCCGTCTTTAGCTCCGTGGAAAATGCAGAAGATGATCCTGCGGCTGGGGCTCAGGCGATTCTCCACCGCAACATAGGCTCAGACGATGTAGTGGTCGGCATCAGCGCCAGTGGTAGGACACCGTATGTCCTAGGTGCCTTGACCGCAGCCCGGCAGCGCGGCGCCTCGACCGTGCTGATTTCCTGCAATCCTTCGTGTCGTCCTGACAAAAAGAGTGTGGATTGCTGGGTTCCCCTAGCGACAGGCTCTGAAATTGTGGCAGGTTCCACGCGTTTGGCCGCAGGCACGGCAACGAAAGTCTGTCTGAACATTTTGTCCTCAGTAGCTTTCATTCGCCTCGGAGGAGTAGTGGGAGACCAGATGCTGAATGCCGCCACGAGCAACGAAAAATTGCGCCAACGGGCTGCTCGAACGCTCTCGGGGCGCCTAGGTATTTCTTTTGAAGAAGCGATGGCTCAATTGGCCACGGAAAAATGGTCACTGCGCCGCTGTTTGGAGAAAAAACTGTGAAACTCATACTTGCCACCCTCGTCCTCGCGACACTCGGAACCCTACCCCACCCCACCCGAGCAGAAGAGCCGACACCTCCACCCCACTCCCTGCAAGTCGGAGCGGACACGAGCCTGCGATCGGTATTGCGAGATCTGGCACAGACCTTTGCCGACGGTGAAGGGAATCCCGATGTGCAACTCAATATCGCGCCGAGCGGCATCATCCGACGCCATGTGGAAAACAACGAAGGGGCACTGGACATCGTAGTCGCGGCGGCACCGGGAGAGATCGAGGTCTTGGCCAAGCAAGGCAAAATCCGCACTGATACTGCCCGCACCTTGGCAGAAAACGAATTGGTCGTGGTGACGGCATGGCCTGGAAAAACTTGGGGGCGCCCCTGGGTTTCCTTGGCTCGTCTCGACTGGAATCGGATCGCCGTGGCCAGCGTGGAAAACGCCATGTCGGGGGTGGGAGCTTTGGCCCTTTTCAAAAACGCTACCATCTACGCTGCGGTCGAGGAAAAGCTGATCCATGAGACCGACTCCGAACGGGTGCTGGACGCCCTACGCCGCGCACGGGTAGATGCGGCCGTAATCTACCGGAGCGATGTAGGAATCCTGAAACCCAGAGATTCATTTGAAGTCTTCGAAGTGGGAGACATACCCTACCCGCCCATCGTCTATTCCGCGGCAGTTCTCTCGTCGTGTAAAAATGTGGAAGGAGCCAAAGTTTTTATTGCACACCTGGCCAAAACCGAGAATCAAGAGGTGTGGGCGAGACACGGATTCCAGCCAACCGAGATCACCGATGCCCACGCCGCACAGGCTGAACCGAAGCCTGGAGAACATGCGCCAGCCGAATCCAGCCCGGAGCCGCAGAAATAGAGAGTCGTGTTCGAGGCACTGCACAATCTGATCATTCCTGACACTTGGCAGGTGCGCGCGATTGGAGCACTCAAGTCGGGCAAAGACCTAGTGCTCTCCGCACCGACTGGTGCAGGTAAAACTTTTGTCTTTGAGCAGTGGTTCCAAGACACCCGCCCCTCGAGCCAAGCCCTCTACACCGTGCCAACTCGGGCACTGGCCAACGACAAATATTTCGAGTGGAAAGCCAAGGGCTGGCGCGTGGGCATCCTGACAGGTGATGTCTCGCACGCCGCGGACGCCCCCGTAGTGGTGGCAACACTGGAAGCGGCGAGAGGCAAGATTGCAACGGGCTCCCCCTCCCTGCTGGCTGTGGATGAATATCAGTGGATCAGCGATCCTGCACGAGGACACCACTTTGAAGCCGCCATCGTCTCCGCGCCTGCACAGACGCGGCTCCTTTTACTCTCGGGGTGCGTGGCCAACCCGGAAGCCGTTGCCGCTTGGCTGACTCGTCTGGGGCGTAGTGTGGAGGTGGTAGAGCATCGAGAACGCCCGGTGCCTCTCGAAGAGATGGATTTTAGTTCACTGGCCAGCCGCGCTCCATCATCTTTGGAGGGGTATTGGACTCGCGGCATTTACGGGGCTTTGCGGGAAGATCTCGGGCCGGTGCTGATATTTGCACCCCAGCGACAAGATGCGGAAAAGATGGCTCGCACCCTCGCCAAAAACCTCCCTCCCTGCGCTCCGCTCGAGCTGTCGCCCGAACAGCGACAACTCGCTGGTGCGGAGTTGGGCAAGATGCTGGCCACCCGCGTGGCCTGGCATCATAGCGGGATGGACTATCTCCAGCGGGCGGGGCTGGTGGAACCTCTAGCCAAGTCGGGGCAACTCAGAGTCGTGGTCGCCACACTCGGGCTGGCGGCAGGGATTAATTTCTCACTGCGCAGCGTGCTGGTGACTTCGGGGCAATATAAAGTCGAGGGTGAAGCCCGCCCCATTTTGTGCCATGAACTGTTGCAGATGGCTGGCCGAGCAGGACGGCGGGGGTTGGATGAAATGGGCTACTACCTCGTGGCAGACCAGTCCCCGCGACTGGACGAAGCTCGCAGCACTGCTTTGAAACGAGCTTCCACTATGCCAGTGGGTCTGTTTCTCCAAGCGTGTGCCACACCTGACCCCGCCACCTGCTGCGCTCGTGCCGCCGCTTCGCTGTTCAGTAAAAGACCTCTTTTAGCGGGCCACGAACAGACCACACCGCTGGTAGGCACACTACCCTGCGGACAAGGCACCGACACGGGTCGAGCCCGATTGGTGCGCCGAAAAAGCCGCCGCTTCTCGGGTTGCAAAGGGTGTCAGCACCGTGCGCAGTGCCAGGCACTTTCGCTCCAGCCCACGGTGCTCTGGCAGCTCCAAAGAGCCGGCCTGATAGCCAAAGATCTCACCGTCACGGAACGGGGCAGAATTGCTGCTTGTTTTCCGGGTCCGGATGGCATGGCCTTAGCAGCGGCTGTGGAGGTCAAAGGCTATCTGCCCGAGGAGATCGTGTTTGATTTAGCCAACCTATACGCAGGAGAACGGTTTTGCGGCGAAGAACCCCGGTGGTCGGGACGACTCGCCGCCGTGTGTCAGCAGGTGTATGGCTCTCTCGAGATCGAGGGTTGTCTCGTCTCGGGCGTGCCACCGCACTACGGCACGGGTGGCTCCGAAGCCGTCCGAGGTTTACACGAGAATTCTGAACGCAAGAGCAGACTCACCAGTGGCTTTGCGATGGTGGGAGACTTGGTGCGACTGCACACCGAATGGCGCAGCCTGATGCGACAGATTTTGGCAGCGGAGGTGGACTCGGTGAAGTTCGAGTCCCTGAGGGAAATAGTTCGCAGCGTAGTAGCGCCGGCCTTGGCCAAGAGTTATCCTCCTGAAATACCCGCTCTGCTCCCAGCTCAGAAAAACCCCATACAACACCGTTTCACCAGAGTGCAAAAGTAGGGCGATCCCTTGAGAAACAAGATCAGAGGGATTCTATTTGCAGCCTGACCCCTTCGTAGTGATGATGCAGTTGGGCACAATTGGCTGCCATGGCATCCCAATTCCCTAAAGAAGATTCTTCCTCTATTTTTTGGCAGTGGTTCGTGAGTGTCCTAGAACCGATCAGGGTGAAGCTCGTGCGCAGGTAATGGGCGATGGTTTTAAGCTGTTGCCCATCGTGGGTCTGAGCTGCGTCAGAGAGAGACTTTAGCCTCGGCAGAGTCTCGGTATGAAACTCTTTGACGAGTCGCTGTTCGTAAGCGGAGTGCGCGCCAAAACTTTTGCGCACTTCTGCAAATAGTTCTTCGCGCACTGCTATCCGTGGCTGGCTCTGTGTGGATTCGCGGACTCCACTGATCTCGTGTATCAGGTCAGCAATCACTTCGATCGGAAGTGGTTTAGTGAGGATACGATCGAAGCCGTGTGGCTCTGCGGACCTGGTCACATAATGGTCTGCTGTGACCCCGATTATGGGGAGCGTGGGCGACACGATCTGGCGCATTCTTATGCTGGTCTCTTTCCCCCCTATACCCGGCATCATCACATCGAGTAATACGAGGCCAAAATTGTATTGGGTTACTTTAACCAGAGCCTCCTCCCCGCAAGAAGCCGTCTCCACCATGCAACCCTGCATGCGAAAAGCATCCTGCAAATAGAACCGATTGAGCTCATTGTCATCCACAACTAGGACAAGCAAAGGAGCTGGAGCCGAGTCCATAACAGTTATTCTTTGACCTCATCCACTAAACCACAGCGCATAGCCAGACGCACCAAGGCTGAGGCATCGTGGGCTCGGAGTTTGTCTTTGATGTGAGTCATGTGGTTGGAGCAGGTTTTCGAACAAATGCCCAGCTTATCGGCTATGATTTTAGTGGAGTGACCCTCAGCAAATAGTTTGAGCACTGAAACCTCACGCTCACTCAGCAAAGATAGTGTGGTGTCGTGGTGAGTGGGCTGCGTCGCTCGTCGCGAGAAGTAAAAAGTATTCCCATGACTAAACTCCCGAAACGCTTCGAGCAAAACTGAGAGTGGCGCATCTTTCGGTAAGTATCCGTGGACTCCTGCGGCAAGAAGGTCATCGTAGGTGGAGTTTTGCGTGCACGAGGTCAGAGCTAGGATACGAAGGGACGGAATTTCATTGATCAATGTTTTGGCAATCTGCGTGCCCAACATTCCTGGCACCTGGATATCGAGCACCAGAATGTCAGGTCGTAAAGCGCGACATTGTTCGAGGCCCTCAAGACCATCACCGCTCTGACCAACAAGTTGAAATGTGGGGTTATCCTTGAGCTGCATAGCCACCATCTCACGAAACAGGGTGTGGTCTTCGATTAAATAGACCCGGAAGACCCCTGCCCCATCTAAAGACTGTTTGTTGCCCATGTTTCCCTTTCTCTTATCAACCCGCCAATTCTACTGTATCGCTACTCAATTATTATCAAGCACTGTTGTTACGCATTGTGTTTTTGCTGGATTTAATCTGATTCAAATTTGTAACGGGAATTTTCCCCATGTCGAGCGGGAATATTTCCTAGTTTATTCACCTTGTTTCAAATCACCGATCTAGGGCTGATGGTTGACCGTTGGAGCATGAGCCCCATAAGAATTGCATTTCTTTCAGCCGGTCTTCGCCGCCCAATCACCAAGCATGGCTGGACAACCTACTCTCATTCACTTTTCCCTGCCGTTCTAGCGAGGTCTCTGAGCTAATCTTTTCAGGTGCCAGCCAAAAGCGCGCATGACCAAGAGATGCACCACCGCTTGGGTCCAGCGGTAAATGACCCAGGGCAAGCAGGGACGAAAGTCGAGCACGGCGGCAAAGACTTCTTGTCCGACAGGCGACTGCCTGAACTCCAGACGGGCTGGTGCTCTACCATCCTCTGGGCGACCGCGCCCATGCAATAGACCACCGGTGATATAGTAGAGTGGACGGTCGGGAGTAGATCGCCCGTGCGAAAATGAAAGTTCCAGAAGAGATTTCTCCACCCCTGCCACCACAAATCTGACATTGAGGCTCGCGTCCACCTCGGCCCGGATGCACCAGCGCATCTGCAAAGGCAACCACCGAGCATATTCGTGCGCGACCCAGAGGGCATCTTTGCCGACGGGCAAGGCCAGTCTCTGGATGGAGACTACATACCCTGCTTGGTCTGTATGATAGTCGCGGCGGGTGATGTGTTTCCGGGTCTCGGGATTGTTGCTGGGAGAGCATGCCTTGGGGTCCAAGGCACATCGGATCGCTTGGTCGAACCCTGTGGCTGGCAACCCAGACAGTTCGCGCAACTCATGCTTTCGGACGACAAGGCTGTGCTTCAGACTATCCACCAGTGGACGGACCAACTCGATATGCGCCCCTGTCACCCAGTGAAGCCACCATGCGGAGAGTGCGGGCGAAAAATAGGGGACAGGCAAGATCATGCGGGGCTTGCCCATGAGTTCCGCGGTCCGTTTCATCATATCGAGGTAGCTCATGACCTCCGGCGTGCCCACTTCGTAGGTTTTTCCAAAAACCTCAGCCCTGCCGATGCAATACCGAAAATAGGCGACGATGTCCGAGAGTGCGACGGGTTGGGTGAGCGATCGAGTCCAGGAAGGGCAGACCATGATCGGGAGGCGGTGGATCAACTTGAGCACTATCTGGAAGGAAGAGCCGCCGACACCCAATACCACGCCGGCTCTCAATACCGTGACAGGGAGACCCCGTGCCGCGAGTATTCGCTCGACCTCCAACCGGCTTTCTAAGTGGTCTGAAAGTGGGCGCTCCTCGGGGATCAGACCGCCCAAGTAGAGTATCTGTTTGACGCCGGATTTGGCGCAGGCGCGGGCGAAGTTATCTGCCAGAATGAAATCCATATCTCGAAAAGTGGCTTGGGTCAAACGGGCTGGCAGCATGGAGTGAACCAAATAAACAGCGTAGTCGGCTCCAGCCACAGCTCTCTCTACTTGAAGCAGGGAGAAGAGATCGCACGAACGCCAAGCAACGCCATCGTGCTCCCCGCCAGCACTCCGGCTCAGGGCCGTGATCTGAAAATCGCCAGACAACGCCCCGATCAGCGCCTTTCCGACAAAGCCAGAGGCTCCAGCAATAACGATCTTGGCGCGGGCAGGTGTCTGGCATTCACTCATGAATCAAAGTCTAGCACAGCTTTGCAAAACTGCCGAACTACCCGCAACCATGGCAAAAATACCTAGAGATGGGACAGGGAAACTGCGATTGAAAGGTCTTGAGAACTGTGCGCCCGGCGGGAGTCGAACCCACAACCTTCGGCTTCGGAGACCAACACTCTATCCAGTTGAGCTACGGGCGCGTCTGCAATTGACCAAGATCATCCCATGGCTCGCCCATTTGTCAACCATGAGAAAAGTGGGGGGTATAGCAAATGCCCTCCCTCACCCATACAGCAGGGGAAAGGCAGGAAACTTACAGGTGCGGGACAATGGTTGGCTAGTAGCATTTTTTCGTTTCTATTGAAAACCCGTTTTGTATTTGCTATCAACATTCCATGGAATGCCGATATCTAACAGTGAGCGGGTAAATATGGAGGGGGGCGACTTGGGTCATACAACTCCAACCTGGAACAGGCACACCCTGCTCTTGCTCGCGCTCTTCTTTCTGCTGGGCATCGCTCTTTTCGATTGGTTCGCGGGGCGCACCCACCGAGTCATGGCAGAAGATTTTTTAGCCAAGGCGCAGGAATATTCTCTCAACCTGTCGGAAAAAGACATCTCCCGCCTGACTGGCACGGCTAACGATGTGTCCACGGAGAGCTATCGGAGAATCAAGGAGCAGTTAACAGATATCCGATCTGCGTTACCTGGCACCAAGTTAGTCAGCCTGCTCGGCAAACAACCCAATGGATCTGTTTTTATCTTTGCTGACAGTGAGGCTCCTGACTCCCCCGCCTATTCTCCACCCGGGGATCTCTACCCGGAAGGCGATCTGCTCACGCTTGATTCCTTTGCAGGGACTCCGAGGGTGGGGCAACCCTATCGCGACCGATGGGGACAGTGGGTATCAGCGCTAGTGCCTATGACAGTTGGAGGACGAACGCTGCTGTTGTGTATAGACTACAATGCGGGTTGGTGGCAGTTACAAACACTGCTCAAGGCTTTCATTCCAACCGCGCTTGTGCTAGGCATGTTACTGGTGGCCAGATTGTGGTTCCACAAATCACGAACCCATCGTAGAGTTGCTGGTCAGCCCACCTTGGGAACCCTCTTACCCCCGCTCTGCCTGACATCTGTCATAGTCCTAGGATTAGTTATTCTCGGACTCAGTCTCATACAAAAAGACATGCGTATTGCCACCTATGAAAGATCGTCGGCTATGGTGGCAGCCCAGCTAGATAATACTATCGAGCTCCTGCATGCCACCACTGGCGATCAGCTGAGAGCAACTCGTTCGCTCCAGCCCTTGCTTGGAGCGCTCCAGAAATTCGATGAACCCAGACTCGATACCACTTTGCAAACATTGAAAAGCGAGTTAGAGCAGCATAAGATAGACTACATCGGGCTCTACACTCCTGATCAGTCGCACCTCTTGGCAGCCTACCCTACGACAGCCCGCAGCAAAACAAGATTATCCACAGCAGGAATACACAAGAACAGGCCAGACTATGACGCGCCAGCGCAGTTAGTAGCAGATTGCGGACAGCATATCAGTCTCTGCTACCCGCTCATTAATGATAGAGGTGATAAAATTGCTGTTTTAGATATACACCTACTCCTCTCCCCCCTGCTTCAGAGTATCCAAAAAACCAGGCGAATCGGCATCCTCGTATTCACGCAAAAATGGAAGTTGTCACGCGAGGCCTGGGAAAGCGCCGCAACAACCACCTCTGATCAGGCCGCGTGGGAGATCTATCAGCACCATGTGCTCAGCGGATCAACCTGCGAGCAAGTGCCGATAGAATTTATCCCGCTGCTGCAAAGAATTCTCAACAAAAAAGCCCGTGGCGTATTCGAAGTAGAATCCAAGGAAAAGCTCTGGCAAGTGGGTCTGCTAGGTGTCGGCTCTCGCTACGCGCGAGATGGAGCCGCCTGCATCATGTTCCATGATATATCGGAGCTGGCAGCCCAGCAGGAAAAAGAACGGATGCTGGCTCTCTCTGTTGGCTGCGCCGTCATCGGACTTGTGTTTCTGGCATTCAAAACCTGGCTATCAGACACCGAGAGTGAGCTTGGCAGCCATCAGCGTTTACTGGCGCAGATGCACGACCTCAACTCTCAGCTTTCAGAACGGAGCCGGACCTATGTCTGGAAAATCAACGCTGACGGCCTCTACACCCATCTCCAGCCTTCCGCCTTCGCCGTGCTTGGATACCAGCCAGAAGAGGTGGTCGGCAAAAAACACTTCTACGATCTGCTCCCAAGACAGAACCGCGAAAGCTACAGCAAGGAGATTCTGAGTTTCATAGAGAGCAGACAAGAAGTCACCGATTACGAAAACCCAATAGAAGCAAAAGACGGCTCTCTGATCTGGGTTTCCACCAGCGCACTTCCCATCTTCGATGACTCAGGTGTGCTGAAAGGTTACTGGGGAACAGACCGGGATATCACCCGAGAGAAAACGCAGCGAGATGCCCTGCAAGCCACCAATCTACTACTCCAAGAATCCACGGATAAAGCTACTGTCTTGGCCAATCAAGCCTCCGAAGCGAACCAAGCCAAAAGTGAGTTCCTCGCCAACATGAGCCATGAGATACGCACACCCATGAACGGCGTTATCGGCATGGCCGGTCTCCTGCTCAACACCAAGCTTACCCCCCAGCAGCACCACTATGTAAAACTTCTGCGCAGCAGCGCGGACACGCTGCTGGAACTGATCAACGATACTCTCGATTTTTCAAAAATAGAGGCTGGAAAACTCGAGTTGGAGTCCCTCTGGTTTAACCTTGAAGAACTCTTGTCCGATTTCTCGGCCACCATGGCAGCTAGGGCTCATGCAAAAAATCTCGAACTCGTTTTGGACTGCCACCCATCGCTCCCCAACCGCTTGCAGGGTGATCCAGGCAGGTTGCGCCAAATCCTTGCAAACCTCGTGAGCAACGCCATAAAATTCACCAAAGAGGGAGAAATAAGCGTGTCCGGCAACCTGGAAAAACTCGATGGCAGCCATGCCGTCATCCGCTTTTCTGTGCAAGATACGGGTATCGGGATACCGCAGGATAAAATCAACAGCATCTTCGAAAAATTCGGTCAGGTATCCCCGGCGATTTCCCGCGAGTTTGGGGGCACCGGGCTCGGCCTCTCTATCGCCCAGCAGCTCACTTCCTTAATGGGCGGTAAACTCGAAGTGGAAAGCCAAGTGGGGAGTGGCTCCCAATTTCACTTCACACTTCGACTCCCCTACCTGCACGGACAAGGAACAAGCAGCCCTCAGAGAAGCGAGATTTTCCGTGATAAAAAAATTCTTTTGGTCACCCCGAGCCCCGCACTCAGGCTTGCCACTATCCCCGTGCTCAAAAGCATGGGGATGTATGCCGAAGCAGTAGAGAGCGGATCAGTAGTGCTTCAGCAACTTCGAGAATCCAAAAAGGATGGTTGTCCATGGGATCTCGTGTTGGCAGACATGGAAGGGCATGGAATGGATGGTCGCGCCTTGTGCTCGCTGATCGCACACGAACAAGACCTTTACACGATTCGCAGGATTTTACTTGTCAGGACAGATTTTCAAGCTGCCCCACACCAAGCAGCAGATAAAGTATATCATGAGTCGCTCCATAAACCCTACTCGCCGAAACAACTGCTTCGGGTGATAGAGAAAATCTATTGCTGGGATGAAGATACCGACCTTGCAATGCACTTGCACGGGCAGGTGTCCAGCACAGAGGAACCCGCCATGCCGCTCCGTGTTCTCATAGCTGAAGACAATAGCGTGGATCGCCAAGTCATACTGGGAATGCTCGGGCGCATGGGGATGACAGCCGATGCTGTTGCCGATGGTGCAGAGGCTGTCCTGTCGCTCAAAACCATACCCTACGATCTCGTGCTCATGGATGTCTTGATGCCCCAGTTGGATGGAATTCAAGCCACGAAGCAAGTGAGAGATCCACTAGAAAACTCCATCAACCAAAAGATCCCGATCATTGCCCTGACTGCCACAGCCCTTCAAGGAGATCGTGAAAAGTGCCTTGCCGCTGGGATGAACGACTACCTCAATAAACCTATCTCTTATGAAGCCTTGTCTCTGGCATTACAGAAATGGTCCCGCAATAACCGGCTGTATCCTGCTCGAGACGCCTCTACTCTAGCAAAGAGCGGCACCAGTAACAGCGCACCCCCGACGCAAGCCAAAGTTTGGAACAAGGTCGCGCTCTGGGATAGACTTGGTCACGACGAAACTTTGATCCAAGAACTCTTGCACGACTGGTGGAACGACTCTCCCTTGCTCAGCGAAGTGCTTGCCAGCTCTCTTGAAGCTGGGGATTGCGATGGTTGCATCTACTCCTCGCACCGTATCAAGGGTATGGCGGCGAATGTCGGAGCCGAGCTGGTCTATGACCTCGCATCCCGGATCGAGTCTTCAGCCCGAGGTGACGATCTCGAAGCCGCCCGCAGCCTGTCGGCAGAACTGGACACGCAGATTTCCCTCTTCATCACAGAGAGCAAAAGCAACCCGCACTTGACAACATGATCACGAGGCAGCTCTGCCTCGCCTCTGTCACCAGCCAAGAGATATTACAAGGCATACGAAATATCTCGACTCACCCTTGATTTTTTTTGCAGATTGCCGATACTTGAATGCAGAAGTGCAAATACGACCCTACCATGTTGTTTTCCAGCCTTACATGCTGGGCGATAGCCCAGTTCAGGCAATGAAACAGTCGTATGCCGTGAGCGAAGCCACGGCCAAGCGCATCAATACCCCCCTGACACCCATGGTTGTTTACCAAGACACAGGCAAAGTCCAATACACAGTCACGGATGACTCGGTTGCTGGCCTGAAATACTTATCAAAAGCAAAGAGCACTGGTAATAACCTTGATGTCAAGGCTTAGCAACAGACTCCCGACAAGCAGCTCTGACAAAGATCAGCCGTCTGTCAGTCGCACCATTGTTACAATAGGTCTCTTGCCAACAAGAGTGAGTTTGTTACAAAGCACAGCATGAACTCACAAAAGATTCTGGTGATTGATGACGAGCCTGATATGCTCGACATGCTGAGCCTGAACCTCAAAAAAGCTGGATACCAAGTTAGCACCGCAGAGAACGCCTCGCAGGCTTTCAAGAAAATACAGCAAGAGACTCCATCCCTCATACTCTTGGACATCATGCTGCCTGAAATGAGCGGCACGGAGATTTGTAAAAAACTCAAGTCCGAGAAAACCTACGCCAAAATCCCAATCCTCATCCTCTCTGCCAAAGGTGAAGAAGTGGACAAAGTCCTCGGGCTAGAACTGGGCGCAGAGGATTATGTCACCAAACCTTTCAGCCCCAGAGAACTCTTGTTGCGCATAAAAAATGTGCTTAAACGCCGCTTTCATGAGCCAGGCGAGGCCGAGGTTGTGACCTCAGGTGATCTCGTAGTAGATCGTGCGCAACATGTGGCTACCTACCTTGGGGAAACGCTGGATCTAACCCCCACAGAATTCAAGTTGCTCGGCCTGCTCATGGAGCGCCGGGGTCGGGTGCAGAGCCGCGATAGACTCTTGAACGATGTTTGGGACTACGAGTCCACAATTGATACCCGCACCGTGGACACCCACATCCGCCGTCTCCGTGAAAAACTCGGCCAAGCAGCAGAGTATATCGAGACCGTGCGTGGCGTGGGTTACCGCTTTGTGGATAACGCGCCTCAACCTGCTAAGCTGTAGCTATGGGCTGGGTGCTAGCCAGCCTGCTGTTGGCGGCAATAATCTGGGCGACCTACCACTGCCTTCTCCCTGCCTTGGACTTGGTGCGCCTAGTAATCAACCTCAACAATCCGTCTCAAAAAGCCCAATTCATCGGCAGGGGGCTCCCCATCTTCCAACAAGCTATCTCGGCATTAGAGGAGTTGGTAACTCTCAACCAAACACTCCAAAGCCAACTTTCCGTTGGCTCGCTCAGCTTGGAAGCCATGGTTCGCAATATGAGCGAGGGAGTCCTCATCGTCACCCCCAATGGCCGCATCAGCCAAGCCAACTCTGCTTTGCGTATGATGTTCTCTATGCGGGACAATTTTGAGGGACTGCCCATTATGGAGGCACTCCAAGTCCACGAAGTCCAAGAGGCTGTCAACCAAGCTCTCCTCAAACACGCCCGATCCGAACGGGAAATCACCATCATCCCAGACGCCTTCCAAACCTCCTACCCGAGCACCTACTTGCTTTCTGCCACTCCTGTCAAAGATAACAACGGGCGCATTCTCGGTGCCGTCCTCATCTTCCGCGATCTGACCCAAGCAAAACAACTCGAATCTGTGCGCCGCGAATTTGTCTCCAACACCTCCCACGAACTGCGCACACCTCTGGCTATTTTTCAAGGCTATCTCGAGACATTGCTGGAGTCGGACGACATGCCATGGGACGAGGCTCGCCCCATGCTCAAGAAAATGAAGCGCCACTCGGATCGTCTCAATAACTTGGTGCAAGACCTCCTTACCCTCTCACGACTTGAGTCCAAGCGTTCCCCCATCAAACCCGCCCCTCTGGATCCTAGTG
This sequence comes from Verrucomicrobium spinosum, assembly GCA_020718645.1. Lineage (GTDB taxonomy): Bacteria > Verrucomicrobiota > Verrucomicrobiia > JADLBR01 > JAIBCM01 > DYRQ01. The sequence goes on along the minus strand of DYRQ01000023.1, from coordinate 9,844 downwards.
CCATCATACTCCAGATAGTGGCCGACTACGAAAAAAACCCTCTCTCCAAAGATCGCAACATTTTCTGCGACTTGCCAGACGCTCTTCCTGAAATCTCTGCCGACCCCTTGCGCATCGAACAAGTGCTCTACAATCTCGTGGACAACGCCTGTGTCTATACCCACCAAGGCGGCACCATACACCTCTCCGCCCGCCACGACCCGGGGACTCGCGAAATCATATTCACCGTTGCCGATAACGGCATTGGCATCCCTACGGCTGACATCCCACACATTTTTGAACGCTTCTACCGCGTGGATAAAGCCCGCAGCCGCGAGATGGGGGGCACAGGTCTAGGCCTGAGCATCGTCAAGCATATCATCAGTGCCCACGAGGGGCGTGTCTGGGCAGAAAGCCAACTCCAAGTCGGCACGAAAATCCACTTCACCATTCCCTGTATTCAAGCCCTACCTCAAGTGTGTGCAGCCTGATCTCTCCCCTACCTCCGTCGAGTCCTGCTTGACAGCTGGTGCTGAACAGACGAAATAAGTCTCCCATGAGTGCTACCATGCAAGTTGCCCCAGGCATAGTCTCAATCGCAGACGGAGCATGGAGTGCTGACATTGCTCCAGCCTATGGCTGCCTCCTGCTCAACCTGCGGATCGCCGAACGACATATTATCTCCTGCCCCGACTCATGGCTCTCGGATTACCCACAGAAATTGCGAGCAGGCAACCCCATCCTCTTTCCCATTGCCGGCAGTGTCTCCCGTGCCGATGCCAGCGCTGCCTACAAATGGGACGGTGAAATCTATCGCTTGGCCCAGCACGGCTTCGCCCGACACCTGCCTTGGCGGGTGGTGGCACAGACCCCGTCCTCCCTCACCTGCTCGCTCGGCAGCACGGCACTCACTCGAGGGATGTTCCCGTGGGATTTTGAGGTGCAACAGTCTTACAGCCTCGAACGGGGCGAGTTACTCTGTTCTGCCACTATTTCCAATCTCTCGGATACCCCCATGCCAGCCCATTTCGGATGGCACCCCTATTTCCACCTCGACTCACCCCAAGGCGCCTATTTCATCCGCGTGCCCGAAGCAGCCTCGGTCCGCCTTGCCTCAGACCCAACCTCTGAACCAGTCAAGCCAGAGTCGAAAGTGATCCTCCTGACCACGGCCTTGGCGCGAACCAGATTTTATGAAGGCGTGCCAAGTCCTTCTCTTTTTGAACTCGTCCACAGAGCCTCGGGTGCCTCGATTACAGTGCGTTCCGATAGCACAGAATTTTCAAATTGGGCTATATGGAGTGCCGACCGCCATGCCCCCTATGTTTGCATAGAACCATGGACCGCTGCACCGAACGCGCTCAACACAGGCACAGGTCTCCCCATGATCGCTCCGAAGGCTTGTCTGACTCTCTCCATGCTCATCGGGAGCACGCCTATCTGATCTGCTGCCAATCCAGCCGCTTCATCGCCACAAAATTTCGCACTGGCGAGGTTGAAATGACGCCAATTTGATTCATAATAGGATTTGTCAACCGACTACGAGGTGCTTTGATAGCTCCCCGCTTTTGAAATAAAGAACATGGCAGTCCAAGAAGTCGCAGATTTTATTAAAGACATGGGCATGGAACTCCGTGTGGATAACCAGCAAATCCACATAGTGAAACATACCATCGTTTCTGCGTGCGGTATGCCCGAGCCCGACTCGCTGAAGATGACCATCGAGACACTGCGCGAGACTTTCCCCGGCATGTCTTTGAAATGGACTCAAGTGGACGAGGCAAGCTGCGTGCTCGAATGTGCGTAAGCTCTCGCCATGGCGTCCTGTCCTGCGTCTGGTGTTGCCCCTTGCCTTCGACTTCAAATCCTCTAGAGAAGTAATGTCATGAGATTGTTTTGGGTTTTTGGAATTGTGGCTTTATCCCTCTGGCTCGGAGGGGCGCTCTGGTTCAGCTACCTCCAGTCCCCCCTCCTCTTCCAGCAGATGCGCGAGATTTTTGCCCCGCTGCAGTTGCTCCTGCTCCCACTCTACTGGAAAGCCACCTACTATTGCCTTGGCGCTGCTGCCGTGTTCTTGGCTGTCCAAGCCATCCCTAAACTCGACCGCCGCCTCTTTGTCTGCTCTGCCTCTGTCCTGTTGGCGCTCTGCGCCACGGTGTTGGCCCAGTGGCTGATTCACCCGAAGGTAGCTTTGCTCATGTCTCAGCTAGCTGCCTGCGCTTCCGATCCTAGCACCCACGCCTTGGTGAAAAAGGAGTTTGGCATATGGCACGGCGGCGCCATGATCTTGAATCTTGTCACGCTTAGCACGGTTTCCATCGTCCTGCTGGCCGAGCTTTTCCGCCCGCAGTCCAACAATAACTGACACGCCCGCCACACAGAGAGGAGCCCCATGAAAAAAACAGCACCCGCATCACAGTCCGTCACCCTTGGCCTAGTCCAAACCCAAGCCACCGCAAAGCCTGCTGATAATCTGGAAAACCACATGGAACTCATAGACCGCGCTGCGCGTGGCGGGGCTCAGATCGTCTGCACGCAAGAGCTGTTTACCTCCCTCTACTTCTGTCAGGCCGAGGACTATGAGAACTTCAAGCTAGCTGAACCCGTCCCAGATGGTGCCACCACCAAGGCTCTCTGCGCCCTCGCAAAAAAGCGCAAGATTGTGATCGTTGCCTCCCTGTTTGAAAAAAGAGCCGCAGGCATCTACCACAACACCGCGGCTATTATTGACGCCGATGGCAGTGTGCTCGGCATCTACCGCAAGATGCACATCCCCGATGACCCGCTTTTTTACGAGAAATTTTACTTCACACCAGGCGACCTCGGTTTCCGCTCTTGGAAGACCAAATACGCCGACATCGGCGTGCTCATCTGCTGGGATCAGTGGTATCCCGAAGCAGCGCGCCTGACGGCTCTGCAAGGGGCGCAGATACTCTTTTACCCCACTGCCATTGGATGGCATCCAGGCGAGAAGCAGCAGGTCAACCTAGCCCAACACCAAGCTTGGGAGACCATCCAGCGCTCGCACGCCGTGGCCAACGGTGTCTATGTCGCCTCGGTCAACCGCATCGGCCTAGAAAAACCCTACGGCGGCGACGGCATCCAATTTTGGGGACAGAGTTTCGTGGCCGACCCGCTAGGCGCCATCGTCGCCAAAGCCCCTTCCTCCGAAGAAAATATCCTCATCGCCCAAGCCGACCTCGGGCGGGTGGATGAGACCCGAGTCCACTGGCCATTTCTCCGGGATCGCCGCATAGATGCCTACAGCCCGATCACCCAGCGCTACGGCTGCCACTGAGTCTGGGGGGCAGGCGCATAGGTGTATTAACAGCACTCACACTCAGAGGTGAAAGTGAGACATGGCACCACTATACCTCTGAAACGAAAATCTAGATTGATTTTTTACGGTGACGCTTTTAGCTCTGCCTCCCGATCAAACACCATAAAATATGACAACCTTTTTTTCTAGCACTCGCCTTGGACAGTCTTTTACCGCCCTCGTTTTGAGCTGCTGCTTCCTCTCTACTTTTTCCGGTTGCTCCACCACGACTAGCCAAAGCGGGGACTCTTCCCCAAGCAAACCAAAATCAAGCGCCAGCGGCAGCAAATCTGGCACGACAAAAGCCGGGCGCAGGATTATCTTGATTCACCCGGATGGCACCCGCGTTGAAATCCCGGATCATGCTGTGACACCCAAGGCTGATTTCGTCGCGGCACCTTATGAGTGGAATCCAGAACTCTCTCCCGCGGGTTCGGTGAAAGTGGAAGTCGTGCTCAACGAGCAGAAAGCTTACATCTACAGGAACGGCGTCCAGATCGGGTATTCCCAGATTAGCACAGGCAAAGAGGGGCATAATACGCCTGATGGAAAATATACGGTGCTCGAGAAAAAATTGATGCACCACTCTGGCCTCTACGGTTCTTTTGTGAATACCGAGACAGGGCGCACAGTGGACTCCAATGCCAACGCGGGAGACAAAGCTCCTGCCGGCACTCGCTACGAAGCTTCGCCCATGCCGTTTTTCCAGCGCCTGACTTGGGACGGAGTCGGCCTGCACACCGGCTATCTGCCCGGCTATCCAGCATCGCATGGCTGCATCCGTTTGCACAAAGACATAGCCGAGAAAATTTACTCTGTGACCAAGGTGGGCACACCGGTGATCATCAGCCACGAACGCACTATCTTCCCGACTCAACCCGCTGTCCGCCAGGCCAGCCTCGCCAGCGGGACTGAGACTGGTGCCCCTACCACGACCCCAACCCGCTAAAACCTCGGGGCATGCACGAGCCACGACCCTCCCCCAGCCTCGCTCCATGGGCGCAGCATGAGGGAGACTCACGGGGTCGGGAACATTTCGAGGATCATGCCCCTGAGAGTTCCCCCTACCGCAGTGACCGTGCGAGGATCGTCAGGGCTCGTTCGTTCCGGGATCTGGGGCAAAAAACGCGCCTCTCTCTCGGCTCTGGCGGGGAGGCCCCTAGGACCTACCTCTGCCATACGGCGGAAGTCAGCTCTCTCGCCCGCAGGTTAGCCGGCCACCTAAAACTCAACGAAGATTTGGCCGAGTGCATCGCTCTCGCACGGGATCTTGGCAAAGCTCCTTTCGGGCGTGCTGGGGAAAATGCTCTGCGAGAATGTATGGTTCGCCATGGCGGATTCGACCCCAGACACCAGAGTTTGAGAGCTGTGGAAGAACTGGAAATTGCTTTCCCTGAATTCAACGGCCTGAATTTAACTTGGGAAGTGCGCGAAGGGCTGCTCACTCCAGAGCACTTGCACGCCAGCGAACTCCTGGCACCCAAACAACTCCATCGCCAGCACAACCCCGGACTCGAGGCGCAAGTAGTGGCACTTGCCGATGAGATTATCGCTGTCTGCTCAGGTGTAGATGACGGCCTTGAATCTGGTTTTTTTACCTTGGAAGATCTCTCCTCTATATCTCTATGGAAAGAGGCGGACACCCAAGCCTGTCGGCGCTACGCAAGGCTTTCCGGCTCTCGCAGACAGGCGCACAGCGGACGCACTCTCCTCGATATACTCGTGCGGGAGACCGTATCTAGCACTGAAAACTCCCTAGCCCAACAACCTATTGAAAGTGCCGACAGTGTCCGCAAACACCAGCACCCTCTTGCTCTCTTGCCTCCCGTCATCCGATCGCAACTGTCCGAGCTACACGATTTCTTATCTGAACACCTCTACCACCACCCGACTGTTCGCGCCAGCAATCGCACAGGTGCAGAGATGGTCACATGCCTGTTTGACATCTACAGCCGCAATCCACACTTCATGGGCTTTGCCCAGAAAAGGGTAAAAAAAGATGGGGTGGCACGAGCTGCTTGCGATCATGTCGCCGGGCTGACCGACATCGCTACCCGTGGGGCTTTGGCACGCTTGGAAACCTCTTGGAGCCAAGGCCACCCCCCCGGTCAAGCTGCCTTATTTGCCTAGAGTCTCGCCCTGTCTAACCCATCGGGCACCAGTGACTGAATACTCCGTCAGTGAACGATCAAAACACTCGTGCTCGACGATTGACAATTCTCCGGCCCATAAACCCGGCCAGAACTAGGCACTGTATAACCTGAGCGAGGAGCATACCAAGTCGGCGTCGGATAGCTCGACCTGTTGCTGTTATAGTAGCCCTCTCGATAGCCTTGATCATAGCCGCGGCTGTAAGAGGAGGACTTCCTACCAGAGCACCCTGAACCAGAGCTGTAAACTGTATAGCTCTGGATCGGCACATACCGAGTGCTTCCAATAGTGATTGTCGTGTTTCCCGTATCAAACCGGTAAAGATCGGAATTTTCTACATAAGTCACAATCGGCATAGCGCGGTAAACCGTCCGGCAACTGTCAGCACTGGCAGAAGAGCCCCCGGCCATGACCAAGGCACAGGCAGCAACTATTATCGAGGTTTTCATAGTAATTATGACGGGCAAACTTCATGCCAATTCAACCCAAACATCCATGCACCCTAGACTCTGATTTTGATTGAGTTTCATAAAAACACAAATAAATCTAAACATCTATACTAATTATACCATGACACATTACCTTATACCAAGTGGATTGAACCATCGCAGCACTTGCTGTGTGTTGTGGTTACTAGCTGCGTCCTTCTTTTTCCACTGCCAGGTGCGTGCCCAAGAACTCCCCTCTCCCAATGAAAACAGACAAGAACTGGTCTGGGCTGTTTTTGCATATCTGGGAGTGGAGAAAACTCAGGCTCAGTATGCCCCCATTGCTGACTACTTGAACTCTACACTCCGCGATTACCGTGTGGAGTTGCGAGTGCTGCCCATGGATCAAATCTTCCAAGGCATCGAGCGCAACGAGTTCCATATAGTCACCACCAACCCCACCCACTTCCTTGTCGTCCGCAAAAAATTCCCCCTCTCTGGTGTGATAGCCACACTGGTGCCGCTCGATTCGAACGGCAAACCCACCTACTACTTGTCTGGCTGCATTGTCTCTGCTGCTGGTCGGAAAGATATAGATTCTCTTTCATCTATCCGTGGCCTACGCCTCGCCACACCGAGCTTTCAGCACATGGGCGGCTACAGAGCGCAGACCTATGAATTTGCCAAGGCTGGAAACCCTGTTGAAAATGCATTTATCTCTCAGGTGGAAACCAAGACTCATCAGGCGGCTATTCACCTCATGCTCGAGGGCAAAGCGGATATCGCTTTCGTTCGCAGCGGAGTCATCGAGGAAATGAGCAGCAGTGGCGAGATTGATCCCGCCTCAATTCAGTTGATCAACCCCAGAATACATGAAGGATTCTCTGTGCTTTGTTCAACTGAGCTCTACCCGGAATGGCCCCTGTTTGCCTTGCCGCAAGCCGATGAAAAAGCTGTGCGCCAAGTGGCCTCTGCTCTCTTTGCGCTAGAACCCGAAAACCCCGCAGCCAAGGCAGCAAAAATAGCGGGTTACACCATTCCCGCAGACTACCTGACTATCGAGGCTCTAGCTCGTGCCTTGCGCCTCCCACCCTTCGACACCATCCCCCAGATCCGACTCTCAGATATCTGGCGTCAGTATTGGCCATTTCTTGTGGCTGGCGCTGTGTCCTCCCTCATTATTCTCTTTTTGGCAGTCGCATGGTTCATTGCCCACTCCCGACAAAACAAGATGCGCCTGCTCCACCAACAAGAACTGCTGGACGCCAACCATCTATTAGAAAAGGCCGCGGAGGAATCCGCTTTGCTGGCCAAGCAGGCGGCATCTGCCAGCAGAGCCAAAAGTGAGTTCTTGGCCAACATGAGCCACGAGATACGCACGCCTATGAATGGTGTGATCGGCATGAATAGCCTCCTCTTGGACACCGCTCTAAACCCCGAACAAAGGCGGTATGCCGAGATCACTCACCGCAGTGCCGAAACCCTCCTCGGTATTCTCAATGATATCTTGGACTTTTCTAAAATTGAATCTGGCAAACTTGATCTCGAGTGTGTCACCTTCGACCTCCACCAACTCCTTGAGGATAGTGCCGATGTGCTGGCTGTGAGAGCTCAAGCCAAGGGAATCGAGTTCTACTGCGCCCCTGATCTAGAACTCACTCGCTGGGTGAAAGGCGACCCAGGCAGACTTCGCCAGATCATTAATAATTTCGCTGGAAACTCGATCAAGTTTACCCAAGAAGGACATGTCGTCATCCGCGCAAGCGTGGACAAAGTGGCCGACGGAACAAGCACCCTGCGCTTCCGCGTGCAAGACACGGGTATCGGCATCCCTCCTGAGAAAATGGCCACGCTTTTCCAGCGCTTCACCCAAGTGGACGCCTCTACCACACGGCAGTTTGGAGGAACAGGACTCGGTCTCGCCATCTCCAAACAACTCGCTGAACTCATGGGCGGCACAGTCGGCGTCAGCAGCGAACTCGGCAACGGCTCGGAGTTTTGGTTCACTGTCTGCCTCCCAGTGGCTGAACCGTTGACCAAAGAAATTCCTCTCTCATTTGAAGCGGCAGCAGGCAAGCGTGTGCTCATCGTGGACGACCATGAGGTCAACCGTGAGATCGTCCGGGTCCGTGTTTTGCAGTGGGGCATGCAACCTTTCGAAGCCGTGGACGGCCCTGCTGCACTCGAAGCAGTTTTCCAAGCTCACAAGCATGGCACTCCATTTGACATCGCTATCCTCGACATGCAGATGCCAGGTATGGACGGCACCGAACTCGGCGAACGACTGCGTGCCGACAGCCGTAGCCACGATCTCCCGCTCATCGTGCTGACCAGCCTCGGAAAACCTAGAGAAGCAGGTAGATGCGCCGAAATCGGATTCGAAGGCTTCCTCACCAAACCGCTCCATGCGGCTGACCTCTTGAAAATTATGCTCGATGTCCTCGCTGGTAAGAAATCCACCGTCTCCAACTCTTCTGACGATGCACAGTCCTCTGAGCTGTCTTCTGCTGCTACCAGTTCTGCCCTCTCCAAAGAAGATCTAACTCGCCATTCTCAATTCAAAATCCTGTTAGCTGAAGATAACTCCGTCAACCAGATCGTCGCCATGGGAGTGCTGAAAAAATTTGGCTTCCACGCCATAGTGGTCTCCGATGGACGAGAGGCCGTCCACGCCTTGTCCACTACGCCCTTTGACCTCATTCTGATGGATGTGCAAATGCCCGAAATGGATGGTTGGGCAGCCACCCGAGCCATCCGCAAAGGAGAGGCGGGCGCTGATCGCTCACAGGTTCCCATCATTGCCCTCACAGCTCACGCCATGAAAGGCGATGATGAGCAGTGCCGAGCTGCCGGCATGAATGACTACCTCACGAAACCCCTAGACCCTCAAAAATTATTGGAGACACTCCTGCGCTGGCTACCATCCCAAGCCCAGAAAAAATCCGAACCTGCTGCTGGAGAAACGGACACTCACAACTGTGATACCGGAGCATTCAATAAGAAAGTCGCCTTGCATCAGACTGCGGGCGACATGGATCTGTTGTGTTCTGTCTGCCAATCTTTGCTAGCCGAGAGCCCTTCGAATATAGTCACTCTGCTCAAACATTTAGAACAAGGAAACCTCGGAGCTGCCTCAAAAATGGCTCATAAGATGAAGGGGGGATTCTCGATTGTCGGCGCCTCTCGGATAGTCGAAAGCCTCAAATCCATCGAACTCTCTGCTAAAGCAGGCGACAATCCCACCGCCGCAGCCCATGCTGAAATCGTAAGGAACGAATACCAGCTCACCCGGGCTGAAATTCTCAACCAGTTCCCCTCACTCGCCTAGAGTGTTACCCGAGTTCCATCACAAAATCTGGGTTGGTGCTTTTTACCATGGAGTATCTCCGGGGATGTGCTATTGTTGCCATTGATCCAGAGTGGCTGCGGTCGCTGCGCCATCCGTGCCGCAAGGCTCAGATGGCGGAGAGGAAAGTCCGAACACCACAGAGCAGCGTGCTCCGTAGAATGCGGAGGGGGCAGGTTTGAAAAAATCTGTTCACAGACAGTGTCACAGAAAAGAAGACCGCCCAAGGATCCGTCCTTGGGTCAGGGTGAAAAGGCGGGGTAAGAGCCCACCGCCCCAAGGGTAACCAAGGGGGCACGAAAAACCTCACGCGGTGCAAGGCAGAACAGAAACCATGCGCGGCTCGCGCTGTATCCATCCCCTCCGGGGGATAGGTCGGGTTTCGGGTAATAGCCGCACCTCGGCGTTATGCTGGGGGATTCCGTCGCCAGTTGGACGGATCACAGAGAAATGACCGCCCGCACCATCGCTGGCAACAGTGCTGGTGCGAGAACAGAATTCGGCTTACGGCCTCCGGATCTCGATGTGGGGCACCTCGCCCAAACGGGGTGCCCTGCGCTTTTTTTGTAACAGATATGTTTTTCTCCTGCCACAACGCTCGTCCAAGAGTTTCCCTGTATG
>DYRQ01000100.1 GCA_020718645.1 Verrucomicrobium spinosum | reverse complement strand
TGCACTCCCAACTCTCAACTACCTTCTTTCCATGCCTTCTAATGCAAAATTTGGGATAACAAACCAATCCTTGCCTTGATACATTGCCGCTTTTAGGGGCATGGGTTTGCGCGCGAGCAAATACGGGATAGATCCCGCCCAATTTAAACGAGCGCTGGAAGACGGATAATCCGTAGCATCAGGTAAAGCATCGGAGCAGTAAACAGGATGCTGTCTATGAGGTCGAGTGCCCCGCCGATGCCGGGGATAAACCCACCAGAATCCTTGATCTGGACATCGCGTTTGACGACGCTTTCAGCCAGATCACCCACCACACTGGCCAAAGCGATGAGCACGCCAATGAGCAGAGAAAATTTCTGGGGGATCAGCGAGAGCTGGTCTGGGAGAAAAGTTACAAGGAGCCAACTGCTCAGGGCTGAAAGAGCTACACCGCCAAAAAATCCTTCCCAGGTTTTCTTGGGGCTCACATTGGGAGCGAGCTTGTGCTTACCCAAAAGTGAGCCGGTCACATAGGCGCCGATGTCGGTGAGCTTCGTGACGAGGAGCAGGTAGAGGACGAGTGCTGGATGTCTCGAGCCAGCGGGTTCAGGATAATAGAGCAGGTGGGTAACAAAATTGAAAAGCCAAGGGATGTAGAGCACGCCAAATACGGTGACAGCCATGGTGACGGTGGCGGCTTTGCGATCCTTGGAGAAAACTTCGCGCGCTAGCACCCCGAGCAAAGTGACTTGAAGGCAGACCAGCTCGAAGAGAGGTTGTCCGGGGTTGGGTATCGTCTGGCTCAGGAAAAGCCAACTGGCTAAAAGGTAGAGGACACCGGCAATGGTGCCAGTGCGTTTGAAGGCGCGAATCTGCGCGTGATCCAGTGCCATGTAGAACTCCCAGAGAGCGAGGCCGCCCACGGCAGGAATTAGCATGGCATAGCCGGGTTCCCAGTCAAAGATGATGACGCCAAGGATAAGACCCCAGAGCGTGAGGGTGGAACCGAGCCTGCGTTGGAAGTTGCTGAGCATGGAGACTCCTTGGTATTACACTCCACCAAAACGGCGTTGCCTCGAGGCAAAGTCTTGGAGTGCTGCAAAAAATTCTTTTCTCCGGAAGTCGGGCCAGAGGATGGTAGTGATAAAAATTTCAGTGTAGGAAAGCTGCCAGAGGAGGAAGTTGCTCAGGCGCATCTCGCCACTGGTGCGCACCAGCAAATCGGGGTCTGGATAGTAGCGGGTGTAAAGGTGCTGGGAGATGACTTTTTCATCCACCTGCGCCGGGTCGAGGTGACCCAGCTTGATCTCGCGCAAGATCGAGTGGACGCACTCGACCATTTCCACACGCCCACTGTAGCTTAGAGCGAGGACGAGGGTCAGGCCTGAATTTTTTCGCGTGGCTTCGATGCTCTCATGGAGCTGCTCCTGCACTTCGGGAGGGAGGTCGGAGAGACGCCCGATAGCTTGGAGCCGGACATTGTTTTTTTGCAGCTCGGGGATCTCGTCTTTCAGGAATTTGCGCAGTAGTCGCATCAGGGCCGCTACCTCGGCCTTTGGCCGGTTCCAGTTCTCGACGGAGAAAGCGTAGAGGGTGAGGTATTCGACCCCGACATCGCCGGCAGCGCGAACAATCTCACGCACGGACTCGGCACCTTGTCTATGTCCCTCGACGCGGGGCAGCCCACGCTGTTTGGCCCAACGCCCATTACCATCCATGATGATGGCGACATGGCGCGGCACCTTGCGCAGATCAATTTCTGGCAGGATTGTTCTCGTCTCGTTGGTGGTCTTAACCTGCATACGGGGTGGTCAGGTGACTCCTGTTGGCGGTTAGCAGAAGAAGGTTTCTTCGCGTTTCGGTCCCACGGATACTATCTCGATCTTTGCCTGGGTCAGGTCGGCGATAGCCTTGAGATAGTCTTGGGCACGCACAGGAAGTTTTTTGAAGGAACGCACGCCCGAGGTGTCGAATTTCCAGCCGGGGAGCGATTTGTAAACAGGTTCGCAGCGCGCAAAATTCTCGAGGTCGGTGGGCGGGTAATCTAGCTTTTTACCGTCGAGTTTATAGGCTGTGCAGACACGGATTTTATCGAGGGTGTCGAGGCCGTCCATGTTAGTGATAGCGACGGTGGCAAAGCCGTTGACGAGCTGGGCGTAACGGGTCAATACGGAGTCGAACCACCCGCAGCGGCGCTCGCGTCCCGTGGTGGCGCCAAACTCGCGGCCCATGCCGTGCAAGAGGTCGCCAATGACTTTATCCTCGGTGATAAATGGGCCTTCACCGACGCGTGTGGTGTAAGCTTTCATCACGCCGATGGTGCGGGAGATAGCGGTAGGTGGCACGCCTGAACCAGTGCAGGCACCGCCAGCAGTCGTGTTCGAGGAGGTGACATAGGGGTAGGTGCCGTGGTCAATGTCGAGGTAAGTGCCTTGAGCTCCCTCGAAGAGGACTGACTTGCCCGCAGCCATTATTTTGGCCAAGAGCACGGCGGTGTTTGTCACGAAGGGAGCTAGGATTTTCGCACAAGCCAGATGTTCTTTGACGCAGGCGTCCACATCTACGAGTGGCTGTTTATGGTATTTGAAAATTTCATTTGCCTCTGCGAGGCGGGCGCGTATGCGGGCAGCGAGGGCTTTGGGGTCTTTCAGCGCACCGGCGCGTATGCCGTTGCGGGAAGCTTTGTCAGCGTAGGTGGGGCCAATGCCGCGCCTAGTGGTGCCAATGGGGTTGGACTTGGACTCTCGAAGGGCGTCGAAGCCGCGGTGGTGTGGGAGCACGAGGTGGGCGCAGTCGCTGAGCCAGAAATTTTTACCAACTTTCACGCCACGGTCTGCAAGGCCTCGAAGCTCTTTGACAAGACCTGGAGCGTCGAGGACGACGCCGTTGCCTATGACGCAGGTGACCCCTTTGCGGAGGATGCCCGAGGGCATCAGGTGGAGAACATATTTTTCTGAGCCGAGGAGGATGGTGTGGCCGGCGTTATTGCCCCCTTGGGAGCGGACAACGCAGTCCATGTCTTCGGTAAGGACATCAATGATTTTTCCTTTGCCTTCATCGCCCCACTGGGCGCCTACAAGAATCGTGCTGGGCATAATAGTGTGAAGCGATCCTGTGCAGGAGATGGTGGCTTGTCACACTAAAAGTGAATAGGAAAACGAGGTCTATGACAGTTGCCGGGGGAGCGCTGTCTCGCAATCGAAATCAAGGCTTTTTCAAGGAGGCGATCACTCTACTGAGTTCAGCGAGGTCAAAAGGTTTCACGAGGGCGCCGGAGAATCCGTGTGAAGCGGCGTCTCCCAAGATAGGATCATTGGAATAGCCACTACAGGCAATCACTTGGGCGCAGGGGTCTGCGCGCAAGAAATCGGCGATGACATCGGCTCCACCAGCCGCACCCGGAACAGTGAGATCCAAGGTGGCAAACCGGTAAGGGTCTCCGTCGAGCACTGATTGCTTGTAGGCCTCCAAGGCTTCAGTGCCGTTGTGGGCTTCATGCACGGTGTAGCCAAGGCTTTTGAGCATGTTGCGCAGGGCTCGGAGCACGAGCGCATCGTCGTCCATGACGAGGACTCTGCCGGTTCCTTTGACGATGGTTGCGGGGGCTGTTGCTGGCTGGTCTGGGGTAGCGTGTTTGGCGGGTAGGAGGATGGTAAAAGTGGTGCCAACGCCCTCTTCGGAATCCAGCATCACTGATCCGCCATGTCTGCGGATGATGGAGTAAAGCGTGGCTAGACCAAGACCGCTGCCTGTAGATTTTGTAGTGAAGTAGGGGTCGAAAATTTTTGATTGGAGATCGGTAGGTATGCCGCATCCCTCGTCGGAGATGCTGAAACGAACATAGTCTCCCAAGGTCAGTTCTGAAGCGTCTTTATCATCTAGGAAAGTGTTTGCGGCTCGGACCCAAATGCGACCGCCGTTGGGCATGGCCTGCATCGCGTTGATCACGAGATTATCCACGCACTGGCGCAGTTGGTGTTCGTCTGCCTCAACGGGCCAGAGATCAGCGGCGATGTCGAATTCGGCTTTGACTTTGGAACCGTGCAGGATGAACAGGGGCGCGTCGTGGAGGAGTGGGGCCAAGGATATGATTTTTTTAACCGGCGCACCGCCCTTGGAAAAGGTGAGTAATTGCCGGGCAAGTGAGGTGGCTTGGCGGATGGCTTTTTCCGCCTCGTCGAGCAGGTGGATCGTCTCTGTGTCTGTCTGGGATTCTCTGGCCACGGCGACATTGCCGCGGATGGCCATGAGGAGGTTGTTGAAATCGTGGCCGATACCTGCGGCGAGAACCCCGATAGATTCTAGGCGGCTGGCTCGTAGTCGCTCGGCTTCCATTTTGCGCAGATCTTCGACATCGCGCAGCACTGCGACATAGTAGGACACGCGCCGTCCATCGTCATGCACTGGGGAGACATGCCATTCCAAGTGCAGTTCCCTGCCGTCTTTGGAATAGTTGATGGTCTCTCCGACGAAGGATTTTTGCTCTCTGAGGGAGAGGGTGAGGCCATCGAGAAAAGCTTTTTCTGTTTTTGGCCCATTCAGCACATGCGTATTTTTTCCGAGAATCTCTAGTTCCGAGTAGCCGGTGAGTTTGCAGAAAGCTGTGTTGGTGAAAATAATGGCAGGATCGAGTAGGGCGAGTTGGGAATCAATGATGAGGACGGGATCGAGGGTGTCGCGTATGGCTGCGCCAAGGAGGAAAAGTTGTTCCTCCGTCCGGCGCTGGTCTGAAATGTCGCGGGACACTCCCATCGTTCCAGTGAAGTTGCCCGAGGAATCGAGGATCAGGGCGGCAGACAAAAGGCAGGGGAAGAAGTCGCCGCTTTTGCGGCGGTTGACGACCTCGCGCACGACGCCATTTTTTTCTATGACGCTCTGGGATATCTGCGATCCGTCTTTAGGATTCGCATAAAGGATATCAATCGGCTTGCCGACGACCTCGTCTCGCCTGTAGCCAAAGCATTTTTCAGCAGCTTTATTAAACTCTGTAATGTGGCGGTCCTTGTCAGTGGCAATGATCATGTCCAAGGAACTGTCCACGAGGTTGCGCAGAAATTCTTGGGAAGAACGCAGAGCGTGTTCGGCCTCTTTGCGCTCGGTGATGTCAGTGAACATTCTCAGTGACCCTTCGATCTCGCCGTTTTCGTCGAGCAGGGGGTGTCCAGAGACCAGCACCCAGACATGCGTGCCGTCGGAGCGGCTTAGTTTTGCATCGTATTGTCCTGTCGAGCCCCACCCAGGGTTTGGGGTTTTGGACTTGGTGACTTCGCGCGCTGCCTCGATCAAAAAATCACCTATGGGGCGTCCGATCATTTCTTGGGCTCGACACCCGGCCATCTGCGCGAATTTTTCATTGGCAAAAGTGATGCCGTTATCGGCGCTCAGCGTCACGATACCCTCTGAAGCCATCTCCACCATCATCCTGTAACGGTCGCCAGTAGGCGGCGGCGTTATTTTCTCCGGCAGCGGTGGTATCGCCGGATCTCCTGCAAAACCTGGCAGGTCGGGGGTCATGTGTTCGGGGGGAAGGAAGAGGGAATCGGCTTGGCGGGCAAGAGGTAGGAGAGCTTCCACCCGCGGGATTTGGCGATGAACAGCAAGAGTCCAATCAGAGAAAAAAGTAAGACGGGCACCGTGCCGGCCCACAGCCCGGGAATACGGTTGCCTTTACCGAGCGCCAAGAAAAAGTGGACGCAGGTCAAAAAGGCGAAATACATGGTGATGGCTCTGCTGAAACCAGCGAGAAGATCCCTGCGAGAAGCGGTCATGGCAAAGGGGAGAGCTATGAGGGTCGTGGCCAAGCAGCTCCATCCGATAAAGAGGCGGTAGTAGTAGTAGGTCACGAAAGGAGCTAGCCTCGACGGGGTCAAATCGCTGTTGTCCGCGAGATGTTTTTTTAACTCGGGGACACTGAGGACTTCAGGGCTGAGTATCGTGCTCGAGACTTGGTCGAAGGTCTCGGTGAGCACGGGGTCGTGGTGAACCTCGAAATACTCGTGCTTTGCGGCGTTACCATGCTCATCGTAAGTCACCTTGAGCACATCGGTCATCTGCCAGTCTTTGCCTTTCCATGTCAGCGTGCCTGCATAGTATTTCCAAAGGTCATGTCCGCTGGGTGCCATCTGGAGAATTTCGATGTTTCTGAGTCTCATCGCATCAATATCCGCTTTGTAAACAAACCAGAGCCGGAGGCTATCTTTGCTGCGGTAAACTACGCCGTCGAGTTGCACGCGTTTTGGAATGTTCCTCTCGCTCCTTTTTTGTTGAGCCAACTCTCTCAGGTTGCGGAAGCGGTTTAAAATATTTTCTCGGTTACGGACAGCCTTCGGATTCCACTCCCAATTAAGTGCGATCAGAGCACCCGTAGTCAACAGGCCGATGACCAGATAAGGCATTCCGATCTGCACGATGCTGACCCCACAGGCTTGCATCGCCACAAACTCGCTGGTTTTTGATAAATTAATCAGACTATAGAGGCAGGCGAGCAGGACGGCTACCGGCAGACCTATGGCTATAGCCCGAGGCACTTGCTGAAAATAAAAATCAAAAATCATAGAGGCAGGTGCATGCGCCTCAACGAAATCTGAAAAATTGTCGAACATGTCATAGATGATCCACAGGAACAAAAAGGCAAAGACGAATGCCAGCACCGGGATCAGTGTCTTCAAAAAAATATATCGCGTGATAATTCTCATCGCTTGCTTTCGGCTGCCTATCCTACAAAAAACTTACGATATGGCAAACGCAATGGAACAATTGGAAGAGGCTTGCATGGTATTCCGTGCCAGCACATCCTTGATTTCGGGTATCGAACAGGCCTCTGCTTGGGTGGTGGAGACACTCCGTGCGGACGGCGCTGTTCTCGCTTGTGGCAACGGAGGAAGTGCCGCCGATGCACTCCATCTGTGCGAGGAGTTCACTGGACGCTACCGCTCCAATCGCCGATCGCTGAGGGCCGTGTGCCTGAATGCCGATCCCACGGCTATGACCTGCATAGGCAACGATTTTGGTTTTGATAAAATATACAGCCGACACTTGGAAGGAGTCGGGCGTCGTGGAGACATTCTGTTCGCTTTTTCTACCAGTGGCAATTCCCCCAATATTTTGGAAGCTCTGAACGCCGCAAAAAAAATAGGCATTCGCACTGTGCTTTTGTCTGGGAAAGATGGAGGCAAGGCGTCGTCGCTTGCCGATTTAAGCCTTATAGTTCCAAGCTCAAACACAGCCCGCATCCAAGAAGTTCACGGTTTCATATTGCACGCAGTTCTCGAAGCGGTGGAAGTAGCTTTCCCAGCATGACACGCCAAGACAGCAATCAGCGTTTGATCATCGCTGCTACCTTGGGTTTGCTGCTCTGCATGGTCATGGCTTGTGGGAAAAAAAATCAAAGTGAGCCCCCAAAACAAACCGCCGAGGCAGAAGCTCTCCAGCAGAGTCAATCAGCTCTGCCGCTCGCCACGCCCACGCCTAGAGGCGAGGCTCCTCCTGAGGTTGTAGAGACTTTGCAGGGGCCAGACCCGGCACAAGAGCCGTTTTTTAATCAGAGTCAACAGATGACTGATAGTGCAGGGTTGAATCCTGTTCCTCTGCCTGTTTCAAATTCTGAATCAGTGCCGACGGCTCCACCCTCTGTCGAGCCGACAGTTGCTGTGGTATCCCCTGCCGTGGTGCCATCTCAAGTGTGGGTGTTTGGGTATCACCAGTTTCAGACTCCCAAGCCAAATCCCTATTCCATTACGACTGACGCATTCCGTAGCCAGTTGCAATTTCTCAGAGATACTGGTTGGACGGTCATCCCGCTTCAACAACTCATCGGTTTTTTAAAAAACGGCGAGTCCATCCCTGAAAAATCGGCCGTCATCACTGTAGATGATGGATACGCCTCCGTTTTTCATCACGCCTATCCTCTCTTAAAGGAGTTTGGTTATCCGTGGGCATTTTTCTGCTACACAGATTTCATCGGCTCTGGGCGCGCTGCTATCACTTGGGAGCAACTCCGTATGATAGACAAAGACGGATGCGATGTGCAGTCGCATACGAAGTCACACCCATTTCTGACACGCAAAGGAGGCAAGAGCCCCGAAGCCTACGATGCATGGCTCAAGGATCAATTATTGGGATCCAAAGAGATGATAGAGCAGAAGCTCGGAAAAAAAGTGAATGCCCTCGCTTACAGTTACGGTGCATGGAACGACTACATCCGGGAACGCGCTGTCCTGTGGGGTTACGAAGCGCTTTTTACCGTCAAAGGCCAAATGGTGTCCTCCACAACTGCTGTTTCAGAGATTGGAAGGGTGATTATTTCAAAAGATAACGAGCACCTGTTTTCCCGCTATTTGAGTCAGCCGCTGAAGGCGCCAGAGTCGATGCAGACTCCCCAGATGAGCAGCGGACAGACAGAGGGCACACCCTATCCCCAGAACTCCATGCCAGAAGCAGTGAACGAATCAGCGGAGTCTGTTTCTGAGAAAAGCAAAGAATAAACCTGAATCCCGCAGAGGCGTGAGAGGGGTGCCGCTGTAGTCATCTACTGGTGCGTCAGGAAAAGTCTGGTGTGTCTAGCAATAAGAACGGTGATTGCCGTGTGAATTGAATGTAGAACACGAAGCCGAGCGGGGCAAACCGAAGCCGGCGCAACGGACAGAGAAAGGCACACCGCAGGGGGGAGTCATATCGCCCTTGCTAGCCAACATCTACCTGCACTGGTTTGACAAGGCGTTCGTAGCTACAAAAGGCTCGTGCCAATGGGCGCAAGCCCGACTGGTGCGGTATGCGGATGACTTTGTCGTGATGGCCAAATACCAAGGAGAGGCATTGAGAGAATGGGTGGAGAACCAGATCGAGCGAAGGTTCGGGTTGGAACTCAACCGAGACAAGACACGGATCGTGAAAATGAAGGAGGCAGGGAGCCTAGACTTTCTGGGTTTCACCTTCCGATATGACCAAGATATTCATGGAAGGAACAGGCGGTATCTGAACATTGTCCCTTCCCAGAAGTCGCTCAAGAAAGCGAGAGAAGCGATCAGAGAGATCACGGCTCCCGCCAACTGCTTCAAGCCAACGGGAGTGGTGATCGAAGAGATCAACCGCTACTTGCAAGGCTGGAAGGGCTACTTCCAACATGGGTATCCGAGGAAGGCGTTCAGAGACCTCAACCATTACACACGAAAGAGAGTGACTACGCATCTCAATCGG
>DYRQ01000022.1:26194-29040 GCA_020718645.1 Verrucomicrobium spinosum | reverse complement strand
CATTGTGTATCCAATATCAAGGTTACGATGCACTAGGCCGCCTCTGCTTTCAATTTTCGAAAAAATGCGGGTGCGATTTGCACATGCCAGATTCCCGGCTAGTGTCTCTCCCCATGGACCAACAACCTGAGATTATTGCCTACTTGAAACCCCACTGCGGCTGGAGCCGCGGCGTGCGCGCCGTGCTTCAAAAATACAACCTTTCCTTCGTGGACAAGGATATCATCGGCGTGCCCGAGAACTACGACGAGATGGTGCGCGTCAGTGGTCAGACCCTGCAACCCACCCTCAAAATAGGCGACCAAGTCGTGGCCGATGTCAGTGGCGAGGAACTCGAAGCGTGGCTCGTGCGCGAAAAAATCGTCTCCCACAAAGCCGATGCCGTGGAGGTCTCGCTCAACTCCGCCTGTTCCGACGAAGAGCATGCCGCGCACGCTACGGGGTGGACTCCCCCCATTTCAGTAAAATAATGTCACCGGCGCCCATCTGGGCGTCTCTTTTCTCTGGTCTTGCCGCCTCGGCACACTAGATATTGGTGTGATGTTAAGCATGACAGGATTTGGAAAAGCCCGCGCCAAGGCAGATGCGGGCTGGATTGTTGCTGAGATTAGTTCCGTGAACCGCAAGCAACTCGAGATTTCGGTGAACTTGCAGCGGGACTGGGCTGAGCTGGAGAACGAGGTGAGGGAAATCATTATCCCCAGCGTGACCCGTGGCCGCGTGCAGGTGTCCATTTATCTGATGGCCGACACTCGCAAACACGCCAACAGGATCAACATGGCGC
Source organism: Verrucomicrobium spinosum (assembly GCA_020718645.1). Lineage (GTDB taxonomy): Bacteria > Verrucomicrobiota > Verrucomicrobiia > JADLBR01 > JAIBCM01 > DYRQ01. The sequence goes on along the minus strand of DYRQ01000022.1, from coordinate 28,256 downwards.
TCGCCAAGGAATACAAACAGGCTTTTGAAAATCTTCGCGATGGCCTCAAACTCTCGGGAGCCATCGAACTGCGCGACATCCTCAATGCCCCTGGTGTTATCGCCCCGCCCGACACGACTGCGGTGGAGAACATCCTGCCCGCGATTAAAAAAGCGACTTCCCTAGCCTTGAAGGAGTGGCAGAAAATGCGCGCTGCCGAGGGGCTCGCCCTCAAAAAAGATCTCTCGTCTCGCCTAAAAAACATGAGACGCCTCAAAGAGATCATCACCAAGAAAGCCCCCAAAGTGCTCGACTCCTACAACAAGTCGCTGCGCCAAAAACTCGAACGCTCGGGATTCCCCTACGATCCTGCCGATGAAAATTTCCGGAGGGAAATTCTCCTCTTCGCCGACCGCAGTGATGTGACCGAAGAGCTAACCCGCCTCGACAGCCACTTTGCACAGTTCGACAAAGCTTTAACCGACGGCTCCGGTGTCGGACGCAAGCTCGAGTTTTTGCTGCAAGAAATTTTGCGCGAGGTGAACACCACAGGCTCCAAAGCCAACGACGCAGATATCGCTCACGCTGTTGTCGAGTTGAAGATGGAAATCGAGAAAGCACGCGAGCAGACACAGAATATCGAATGAAGCGTTCCGGCATCCTCTTTGTCGTCTCTGCCCCCTCGGGCGCTGGCAAAAGCACCCTCTGCCGCTGCGTGCGCGAGCAATCAGACATCCGTTTTTCCGTCTCCTGCACCACTCGCCCCATGCGCCCCGGCGAGCAGGACGGCGTGGACTACTGGTTCAAAACCCGCGAAGAGTTTGAACAACTCATATCGGAGAAAAAATTCCTCGAGCACGCCCTAGTTCACGGTAACTGGTATGGCACACTCTTGGACACCACACTAGCAACGCTTGACCGAGGAGAAGATTTGCTCCTCGACATCGATGTTCAAGGTGCTGAATCCATCCGCAACTGCCACGACCCCCGTATTCTCCAGAGGATGGTGGACATTTTCATCATGCCACCCTCGCACGAAGAGCTGGAGCGCCGCCTGCGCGGCAGAGGCACCGAACCCGAGGAACAACTCCAGCGCAGGCTCTCCGCCGCCGAGGGTGAGATGGAGTATTGGCAACGATATCATTATCTGATCCTGAGCGGCACCAAGGAAGAAGACTGGGCCCGCTTCCAATCCATCCTCGAAGCCGAGCGCTGCCGCGCCTCCCGCTACCAATGACACGCTCTATGGGCAAAACAATCATACTTGGCATCACCGGATCCATCGCCGCCTACAAAGCTGCGGAGATTGCCAGTGCTCTCACCAAGCAAGGGCACACCGTGCATTGCGTCCTCTCGACAAACGCAGCCCATTTCGTCACCCCTCTCACGCTCCAGACCTTGACCCGGAACCGTGTCGTCTCGGATCTCATGCAAGAGCCCGCAGGACACCCTTCCCACATTGCACTAGCCGATGCCGCTGATCTCGTCGTGGTCGCACCTGCCACCGCCAACCTGATCGCCGAATACGCGTTGGGGCTAGCACCGGACGCCCTCTCCACCACTCTCCTAGCGACCCGTGCGCCCGTGCTGATCGCGCCTGCGATGAACTGCAATATGTGGGCACACCCGGCTGTTCAAAAAAATGTCTCCACCCTGCGCGAGCGAGGAGTGGAATTCATCGGCCCGGAAGAGGGTCAACTCGCGTGCGGTTACGAGGGAATTGGGCGCCTGTGGAACACCGCTGGCATCCTCGACAAGATAGCCTCGCTCCTCTCGCAGAAATAACTCATTTCCCTCTTGGACGAGGACAGACCGCGCGAGTCTGGCACAACTTTGAAGACCATTCTCCAACAGTTCCGCACGAGCCTGAGAGAAAAAATTTTCAGAAACACAATATTTTTTTTGACGCATGGAATAAAAGTCATTAGCTTTGCGCTCGTGAGCAGACTCACTATTACTGCCATGCGCCTCCTGCGCGAGAGAAAGGGGGTGTTGTCAAATGGCTATTGCTAAGAAAGCCGCTAAACCAGCGGCGAAGAAAGCTCCCGTCAAAAAGGCCGCGGCAAAACCCGCACCTAAGAAA
>DYRQ01000022.1:0-26094 GCA_020718645.1 Verrucomicrobium spinosum | reverse complement strand
TTTTTTTACCCTTGTGCCAACACTCTACTGAAGGCATTTTGACTCTATGAGTGATCCCCTCGACCTTTCCTCACTGATGGCAGCCACCGATGGCTCCTTCCAAATCAAGTCCCATTCCCCAAAAAGCACCTGCGGCTTCCGCGACAAAGAATCGGCCAAGGAGTCCCTGGAGAAATCCGTCGAGATCATGGCCGAGATGCAAGAACTCCTCTATGCGCATGACCGCTACTCTCTGCTCCTGATTTTCCAAGCCATGGACGCAGCGGGCAAAGATAGCACGATCAAACATGTGATGTCGGGCATCAACCCACAGGGTTGCCAAGTGACGAGCTTCAAGCAACCTTCCGCTCAAGAGCTGGATCACGACTATCTCTGGCGCGTGCAACAGTATCTCCCCGAGCGTGGCCGCATTGGTATCTTCAACCGCTCCTACTACGAAGAAGTATTGGTGGTGAAAGTCCATGAAAACATCCTCGCTCACCAGAAGCTGCCCGAAGAGTTGAAGACCAAAGATATCTGGAAGAACCGCTATCGCCAGATCCGCGACTTTGAACGCTACCTGCACGAGAACGGCACGGTGATCCTGAAGTTCTTCCTCAATGTTTCCAAAAACGAGCAGAAGAAACGCTTTTTAGAACGCATCGAAAAGCCGGAGAAAAACTGGAAATTTTCCGCATCCGACATCGGGGAGAGACAGCACTGGGACGCCTACCAAAACGCCTATGAAGAATCCATCGCCGAGACCAGCCGGCCTCACGCGCCATGGTTTGTGATACCCGCCGACCATAAATGGTTCACGCGTCTGGCCGTGGCTCAAATCGTGACCAACACACTCTCGAACCTAAAAATGTCCTACCCCAAAGTGGATGCACAGTCACGAGCTGCTCTCGAAGATATCAAACAGCAGCTTCTCTCCGAAAAAGAGTGAGCGCTACACCTGCGTCCGATCTGACCCAGCAGCTCACTCCACTTCCAGCACCATACCTTTTAAGTATTCCGACTCGGGCATAGCGAGCAGCACGGGATGATCCTCCGCCTGGGTTTGGCGAGCGATCACGCGGGCGACACGACGGGCATCTCCCGCAGCTCCACGCGCCGCTTCCTCAAGCAGATCCATCGGCACATGGTGCGAACAGGAGTAAGTCGCCACAATGCCGCCAGGCGCGAGAAGCTGGAAAGCTCGCACATGGATTTCACGGTAGCCGCGCAGAGCCTCCGCTACTTTGGAACGGCTCTTGGTGAACGAGGGCGGATCCAGAATGATGAGGTTATAAGAGCTTTGATCCTTCACAGCTTTCCGCAGATAATCGAAGACATTAGCCTCTTCCCATGCGATGTTCACACCATTCAGCGCGGAATTATTTATCCCCTCAGCGATGACTGAGGCCGAGACATCCACAGCCGTGACAGAGGTGGCACCAGCCAAGGCGCAGTGGATGGCGAACCCCCCTGCGTTGGAGAAACAGTCGAGCACGCGTCGGCCTTGGGCATAGGCGGCGACTTTCTGGTAATTTTCTGCTTGGTCGAGGTAGGCTCCTGTCTTCTGACCTTCGAGAAGATTGAGTTCAAAAACAGCGGCTCCGATTTTATGACGCGAGGGTGGAGTGTAACTGCCACGACAGACTTCGCTGCGTCTCGGGAGCCCCTCGAAATCGCGGGCGGCCACATCGCTGCGTTCGATCACAGTCTCGACAGGAAGAGTGTCGAGTATAGCTTGCACCACAGCCTCTCGGCGTATTTCCCAAGCGACATGCAGAATCTGGAAAACGGCACAGGAGCCGTAGCGATCCACAATGAGGCCCGGCATACCATCGGCCTCAGACCACACAACACGGCAGGTCTCGGCACCACGGCGACGCGTCCATGCAGAGGCGATACGCGCTTGGATCCAGGCCGCGTCGAGTTCCATTTTCTCGCGAGAAATCAGCCTCGCGCACATTTTAGATTTCGGGTTAAAAATCGCGCTTCCGAGGAAGCGTCCCTCGGGATCGCGCAGGGAAACGAGAGCGCCCGGCTCTGGCGTGCCACGGATTTTAGCTATTTCCCACTCGTAAATCCACGGGTGTCCCGAGAGACAGCGGTGAGGTCCCTCGCGGGTCAGGTAGAGGCCTGTGCTCAAAGTGACTCGCCCCGGATCAGATCGTCCCATGTCTCGCGTTGGCGCACGACCTTGGCTTGATCGCCGGAGACGAGCAGTTCCGCAGCACGAGGGCGAGAGTTGTAATTGGAAGACATGGCAAAGCCGTAGGCCCCTGCGCTCAGGAACGCAACGAGATCACCCTCTTGGAATTCGGGCAAGGGACGGTCTTTGCAAAATACATCCCCCGATTCACAGATGGGCCCCACCACATCCGTCGGCAATAGTGGGCGGGAGAGATCGCGCCGCACTGGCACGATCTGGTGGTAAGATTCGTAGAAGGCGGGACGGATCAGATCGTTCATGGCAGCGTCCACGATGACGAAGCGTTTGCTGCCAGTTTTTTTCACATAAAGCACGCGGGCGACCAGGATACCCGCGTTGCCGCAGATAAAGCGTCCTGGTTCGACGAGTATTTTAAGACCGAGCCCAGACACGATGGGAGCCAGTGTCTTCGCATAAGTCGCGGGTGTCAGTGGCTTGTCGTCGCCTTCCCACCACCCTTCGCCGCCGCTCTCGAGTGCTGGGTCGTAAACGATGCCGAGACCGCCACCGATATCGAAGAACGAGATTCCAAAACGGTCTTTGAGCTTGGCCGCGAGTGGAGCGAGTTTTTCGATGGCGCGCTGGAATGGTGCCACCGTGGTAATCTGCGAACCGATATGCGTCTGCAAACCTGCAAGGCGGATACCATGGAGACCTGAGGCACGCTGGTAGATGGCTTCGATCTGCTCGTAGGCTATGCCGAATTTATTCTCGTAAGTGCCCGTGGTGATCTTGCTGTGAGTGCCAGCGTCCACATTGGGATTCACCCGCAGGGCGACAGGAGCCTTCACGCCCATACCACAGGCTACGCGGTCTATGGCATCCAGCTCGGCCTCGCTCTCGACATTGAAAGCCAAGACCCCTTGTTCGAGCGCATAACGAATTTCCTCAACCGTTTTACCGACACCGGCAAAGGTGCATGACGAAGGTGCGCCGCCCGCTTTGATCGCCCGGAACAACTCGCCGCCGCTGACGATGTCGAAACCCGCGCCTAGATCGGCCAATGTCTTGAGCACGGCCAAGTTGGAATTGGCTTTCATCGCGAAGAGAATGCGGTGATCTACGCCGGCCAAAGCTTGGTCGAGTTTCCGGTAGTGATCCTCGAGTGTGGATTTCGAGTAGGCGTAGAGAGGGGTGCCGTGCTGGGAGACCAGCACCTCCACGGAGACGGACTCGGCGCAGAGGCGCTCTTGGTCGTAGGCAAAATGGTGCATAGTATCGGAGCTTTTTAGAAATTAATCGGCTAACTGCAAGTATCCCATCGCATGAAATTCCGAGAGGATCAGCTCCATCGGCAGGCCGATGACATTGCTGATAGAACCTTGGATACCCGCGATAATCAGGTCTGCATGCTCTTGGGCTGCATAGGCGCCAGCCTTGTCGAGAACCGGAACCCGAGCAACATAATCTTGGATTTGGCTTTTGGTCAGCTTGAGGAACTCCACGGAAGAAACCTCGCAGGTGAGCAGCGGAGCCGCCTTGGGCGCGAGGATAGCCACCCCAGAAATTACCTGGTGCACTTGACCGGAGAGACGACCCAACATGCGGTGAGCCTCTGGGATGCTGGCGGGTTTTCCAAAGACTTCCCCTTGAAAAACCACGATAGTATCCACACCGATCACAGCCGAGCGACCTTTGGGTTTGAATACGGAGCGCGCTTTTCGGTGGGCGTTGACCATGGCCAACTCGGAGGGTTCCAAATGGGGAACATCGCGCTTCTCCAACTCATGCGGATGCGGCGCGACGGCTTGGTAAGGGATGCCAGCCTCGGCGAGGAGGCTCTTGCGCCTCGGGGAAGTCGAGGCAAGAGTCAGGCGCGGGCCTACCCACTCAAATGCGGTTACCATGTGGCTATCAAATCCCCTTTGAGCATGCTGCCCTTGTCAGCGGCTGCGCCTTGATTCCAGAGAGCGACACTGCCACGAACATCGTCTTTGGGCTTGGCTTCGTCGCCCATCTCAAAAACATCTTTAGTGAGTTTGCCGTCGTAGTCGTAGTCCAAGACAATGTAGATCGGCTTGCGTTTTCCCGACATGATCGGAGCCATAATTTTATTATCTTTGGCGTTACCTTCGAAATCCTTATTCTGAAACTCCACAAAGACAATCTGCCGAGGATTGGCCTTCTTCGCGGTGTCACTGGCGTCATCGCCCTTGGCACCGAGCAAGATTTCTACGAGGGTTTTGAACTCATCGGAATCGGAGGCGTAGGCCGCATCTTCTTCAGGTGCTTCGCCCTCGAGGTTGGGGAGTTTACCGTATTCGGTCATGTATTGGTTCACGCCGATTTTTATCGTGTTGAGCAGATTGAGAGTTTGCGTTTTTTTCGCCTGCCTCATTGCTGCTTGGCCACCGGTAAATCCGAGTCCTGCAAGCACTGCTATGATGGAAATAACTACAAGCAACTCAACAAGAGTGAAGGCGCCTTGAGCACCACGGCGGGAGATGGGAGCTGAAAACATGGGTTCTACCATGCCCGCTTCTACTCGTCTAGCCAAGCAGATTTTCAAGCCGCTCGCCCAGCCACAGACGGTGGAGACTGGGAGGTGGTAGAGTTCAGGGATAGAGGTTGGGGTTCTCCGGAGTTTGGCAGACCATGGGGAAGTCGGGGATTTTCAGTTTTTCAATGATGCACCGCCAGCGGCCTTCCATGCCGTGCTCGAAGAGGAACGGGCGGAATCCAGTCTTGAGATAGATGCTGATGGCAGGGAGACGGTGGTCATCGGTCTTGAGATAAATGCGCTGATAACCCGCGCGCATCAGCCTTGCGATGGCCAAGGTTGAAACCGTCTTGCCGAGACCGCGCTGCCTGTGATCGGGGTGGACAGCGACCCACGCAATCTCGCCCCCGTAAGGATGGAGAGGGTCGGGGCTGTGGCGAGCCATGGCTGCGGCAACTAGTTTTTTCGAGGGCTTATGTTCGACAAGAAAAAAGCCGTTGGGCAACACCGTTTGCTCGACGCCGCGAGCCACGCCGCGAGTAACACCTTCAAACCCGGCAGAGGCCATCAAATCCACATAGGCGTCCATCTGGCGCTCGGCATATTCGAGAAGCCGATAACCTGGGGGCAAGGCAGGCTCGATGAGGGTGGCATCCTGAGGCCAGATCATGTGGAGTTGGGAAGTATAGCCACCTTGTGAAAGCCAGAGCCGGGAGTCTGGCACCTCCAGCCAAAAACCTCCCACCTCAGCTGAGCGTTGAGAGACCAGACAGGGCAGGGTGATGTCCATGGCCTGATGAATCCCGATGGGACATTCGATTTCACGCCGGATGGAGCGCATGAAATCTTTGACCATGAAATAGACGGAGGCCGCTTCGTGATTACCAGAAACCTCAGGAGGCGTGTCGAGACACTGTTTGGGGAGGAAGTTGGCCAAGTGGGATTCGAGGGGCACGAACTGTCGCCGGAGGGTGTCATCTGCCACCCATATTTTCCCGAATCCAGCACAGCTTTCTCTCGGTGATTCATAGCAGCCGTGGGTGCCTTGGAGTTCGAGTCGGAGCGGTGTGGCGGGGCGGTTGGAGACCAAATCAAGTCGGGTTTCCCAGAGACAGCTCTTGGCAGTCAGCGCCAGCATGGTGGCACTGTCTTGAGCATAGAGCAGCCCTTTCTCATCGCGGTGGTGGGAGCCAGTCGTTGGGCAACAGACGCGTGCCACGCGGTCGTCGCTGTTCCAGAGAAGGAGCGGGCCGAGAACCGGGGAACCATAGCTGATGCCGGGACAACCGAGCTTCCAACGCCGGAGCCACTCGGAGGTCCACCCCATCTGTTTCATATCGGCCAAATATTCGCCGCGCGCATGAAAAGGTGTGCCGAAGATACCCGCGTGCGCCATCTCAGCCACGATGGACACATGAGGGAAGTAGCGATGATTCTCCGCGAGCATATAAACAGCCCCAGACCGGATGGCGGCGAGGGTAAGACGCCGGCACTCCTCGATGGTGACGCCTGCCATAGGCTCGCTCAGGACATGGATATCCCTCTCGAGAGCAGACACGGCTTGGCGGGGATGTAGGTGCATCGGAGTGGCCAACCAGACAGCGTCCACAGCACGACTATCGAGCATCGTCTCGTAATCCGAAAAAAATGCTGCACTAGGAAACGCTCCAGTCGCAGAGGACTGCAAATCTGGGGAACTGTCACAGACAGCTACCACCCTAAAATCGGGACAGACAGCAAGAATTTTCGAAAGAAACATGGCACGGCGACCGAGGCCTACCATGCCCAACCTTAATTGGCTGCGACCTCCTTGGCTCACGCAGATTCATCCTCTGCCGCTTCGGGAGCGGGAGATGCAGGAGGAGCCGCCGCGAGACGGAGCAAAGACGGGAGAACATAGAGGCCAGTCATCACACAAAAGGTGACACCGAGCGACATAAGCAGGCCGAGGGAGGAGATGCCCCTGTAGGTAGATTGCATAAGGGAGGCAAATCCAATAATGGTAGTCAGAGCCGAGAGCCAGACACTCTTGGCTGTGCTGGTCTCGAAAAGAGACTGGTGCGGATTTTCGCGAAAGCGATCCACGCCATAGATTCCATAAGCCACGCCAATTCCGATAACTAACGGCAGGGTGATGATGTTGGCTGGATTGAACTGCAGCTTCAGGAGCGGCATGACACCGAGCACCCACAGTATAGCCAAACCCAAGGGCACAAGAGTGAGCAGGGTCAAACGAAGGCTGCGGAAATGTATGAGCAATGCCACCACGATAACGCCGATGGAGTAAAGTCCCGCTTGCTGAAAGGCGTTTTTCAAGATGGCGAGATACTCGTAGTTTTGGATGGGCGTGCCTGTGGCAGACGGTGCAATGGATCGGACATCCTTCACAAACCGCTCGAGGGGTGCGCGTTCCCATACATTTTCTTTTGGGAAAACTTGGAGCAATATTTTGCCACTAGAACCGATAAATTTGGAGCGTAAATCCGGCGGGATATCCTCGGGAGTAATAGGGCGATCACTCTGCTGGGCTGCCAGCCATTTCAAGACTCTGGACAGTTCCCCAAACAGGGCGAGTTGATAGGTATTGAGCCTACGACCAGCTTCTTCTTGAGAAAGTGTGCGCATGGCTTTATGAGCGCGATCGAGGGCTGGTATCAACTTGGCAAATGTATCTCTTGCATCGCGAGCACGCTTGGAGATACCCGCATATTTTCGAGCTTGAGACTCGGCCTCGATCGAGGATTGCAGCAGCGCACCCAATTCACGGCGAGCCCGCATGACATCTATTTTGCGACTGACATCGGTATCCAGTTTTACGGAGTTCAGTCGTCCAGTGATGCGGCGCACGACGGCTAATTTTTCCTCCTGTCCGGGAGGAATCAGTTCGGTGAGACCTGCCACACTTTGGACGCTCGGAAGTTTTTTGAGTTCCTCAGCCATTTTTCTGGCCTGCTCGAGATCGTCGGCGACTACGGCTGCAAATACCGTGGACAGCCCTTTACTGGAGAGCAAATCGAGTTCGACTTGAACAGATTCCAGTTTCGGATTTTGGAGATTGAGCAGGTTGTAGTCGAAGCCGACTTTGGGGATTCCTACGAAGGCCAGAGCGGTCAGAGAACCAGCCACACCCACGATCACCCACGGGCGTTTTGCAAACGGTTCTTTCATCAGAATGCCACCCCTCCAATGATTGGGAGCTACGGTTTTTTGCACATCAGCGCGGTTGCGATCGCGGAGCCAGATACAGGCAGGCAGCACGGTCAGATCTGCTACCATGCAGAGCAGAACCCCAGACCCAGCAATAAGACCCAGCTCCGTGAGGCCTGCAAAATCATTAAAACACATCGTGTAGAATGCTGCGGATGTTGTGACAGCACCCGTAAATATGGCCGAACCAGTATGGCTCACAGCCCGTTGCAGTGCCTCGAGCACTCCGTGCCCGCCTGCGATTTCCTCCTCGTATCGCCCGATCAACTGAACACCAAAATCAATTCCTAATCCGAGGATCATAGCCACAAAGGCGTTGGAGATGATATTCAAGTGACCCACGGTCAGGGTGCAGAGTCCAAGTGTCCACAGCGTTGCCACCACCAGCACACCGAGAGCCAGCATGGGACGAGAGAATTCGTGGTAAGAAAAAATAAGCAGTAGGGAGATCAGGATAAAGGTGATCACTGAGGCCACCGCCACACTCTTCATGCTGCTCTCAATCTGGTCGGCATCCAGCACAGGCTCACCAGTCAGTCCGATCTGGACATCCGGGTATTCCTGTCGCATCTGGGCAATCACTCGCCGCGCAGTAGCAATAGAATCAGCGAAAGGCGACATGGCCTGCGGATCTCCCATTTTGGGCGTGAGCAACATCATCATCGCCCGGCCCTCGTTATAGGAAATAAACTCGTTTTCTCTCTTGATCCGGTCCAGTTCAGCGATGTCCCCTTTCATCCCGAGCATGGCAGACATCGAAGGCACCTTACCGGGAGCAGCGGGGTTTTCTAGCTGGGAAGCCAACCCGTTGAGACTTCCGACAAAGTTGTCCACGAAAGGTTTGAACTCATCCCAATTCTCCTCTTTGCGGAGGTATTTTTCATCGAACATGGAGTTGGCTTGGGCCAGCATGGAGTTGAGATCGAGCACGGGCTTGCCCGAGGAGGAAAGCAACGAGAGGAACGAACCCAGATCCCGCTCCATAGCGACTAGATCCGAAGTAGGTAGGTAGAGCAAAAACCGTTTCTCCAGCCCGGTGAAATCAAGACGGTAAAAAATTTTCTGAAATTGCCCGCTCTCGTAAAAAAGCTGGTTCATCCGCGACAAGCATTCTTTGTTTCGCTCGTAGCTGGGCGCCTTGGAGAGAATGACTAGATCGCAGGTGACATTGAACTCTTTGAAGTAGGACAAGAAGACTTTGTGGAATGGTGCGTCTTGGCGGATCAGGTCGTTGGTGCTGGAAAGGTAACCAAGCCGAGTTGTTGTTAGGTAAAGACCCCCAACAGCCAAGATAACGGCCAGCGCTATCACCCACCAAGCTTTAGCACAAATCGAAGCTACCAATCGGTGCGAAAAGGGTGGCTGGGTTGCGGACGCCTGCTGTTCCGACACTGGGGCTGGCACTGTGGTCTTGTCATCCATATTTTCCACCCTGTTTGCCACCACCGTCACACTATAGAAAGTGAAAAATAACCACTAATTCCACAGTTGCACCCGATAGGGCAAATGCTCGGTTCAGCGCGATCGCACTGGGATAGAACAGATTGCCATACGACTGCCGAGCGAGGAAAAAAATTCCTTCTCTTTGGTGAATAGCTTCGGATCTCTAGCGTTTTCACTATCATAAAACACTGATAGCTATTATAATACAGAAATAGACGACAGCAGCAAATCCTTGGCATGATGGATGCTACAAGCAACACTTGTGAGTTTTGGAATTACAGGACTGTTCTCCAATGCGACTACCAAGAGCCTTGAGCTGACGGTGGACGCCACAGCTACGCGCCACACGGCTCTAGCCGCCAACATCGCCAATGTGAACACACCAGGTTACCGGCGCGTTGATTTGAGTTCGAGCTTTCAAAATAATCTGACACAGGCACTGCAAGACATGGACGCTGGCACGCGTTCAGCCTCGGCATCACTCCCGCAGTCGAGCATCGCTCTGGATCAAAACCAGAACCCGATGCGCCTTGATGAGAACACCGTAGATTTAGACAAAGAAGTCACCCAGATGATGCAGAACTCGGCCACCTTCGAGTTCGCCACCCGAGCCTTGGGTCGCCGTTACAGCGGCCTAGTGCGGGCGATCACTGGACGCAGCGGAGCTTGAGGAGTAAACGATGGGCACCAGCATCATACCAGGAATTGATATCGCCTCAACGGCACTCGGTGCCGAACGCCTGCGCATGGAGGTGGTCTCCTCCAACTTGGCTAACGCCCAGGTGACCAAAGATGCCACAGGCCAAGTTTACAAACGCAAGCAAGTGGTCTTCGAATCCCTGCTCCCCCCCCGCGATGTGACACAGGGTTCAGGTCCGCAACCCGCCGGAGTCAAGGCGGTCAAGATCGTGGATGATAAACGCCCGCTGCACGAAGTTTATATGCCCGGCCACCCCGACGCCAACAGCAAGGGAATCGTGACCATGCCCAATGTGAACCCGATTGAGGAGATGGTGGATATGATGACCGCGAGCCGCTCGTTTGAGGCCAATGTGCAGGTGATCACCGCTGGACGGCAAATGTTTTCCAACGCACTTCGTATAGGAGGAGCCTGAGGGCTAATACTGTGATATGACAGGCGTAGCAGCAATATCGGCAGGCGTTCCTTCAGCCGGAGGAGTATTCTCGCTTCAGCCCCCTGTGCAAGGCGGCGGTATCGGCGGAATGCCCGTGCCAGACAAGGCAGTAACTTTCGAGTTACCCAAGCCCATACAGGCTTCAGTGCAAAGCCCCGTGGCAGGGTCTGCGGAACTCAGTTCCCGGTCATTTCAACCAGCCACATTCGGTCATCTCATGCACCAGATGGTGTCTGAGGTGAATCAGAAGCAGGTAGTGGCAGGTGAGAAAGTCCGCGATGTGCTCATGGGGAAAGCCCCAGTTCACGAGGCGATGATCGCCATGGAAGAGTCGAATGTCTCGATGACGCTTTTGACAGAAGCGCGCAATAAATTTGTCGAGGCCTACCAAGAAATCATGCGCATGCAAATGTGATGGTTTTAATGGAATAAACCGTTTAGTATATCAGGGAGGATAAAAAATGCTCAGACAGCTGCAAAGACTGACGATAAACCTGTGGCAGGGATTGCCCATGCAACGGCGTGTGTCGTTGGTGGCCAGTGCGCTCATGGTGGTCGCCGCTATTATTTTGGTGACCTACTTCGCCAGCCGCCCCAAATATGGGCTACTCTTCACTGGCCTGCCCTCAAGCGAGTCCGCCAAGATTGTAGAGCAGCTCCAAGCTAAGCGCATTAATTTTGAGTTGAGCGATAACGGCGGCACCATCCACATTCCTGACAACAAAGTTCACGAGACACGCCTTTCTCTGGCATCCCAAGGTATGCCTAAAACGCCTGACACTGGAGCTGGTGTCGGGTTCGAGCTGTTCGACAAACCCACTTTCGGCATGTCCGATTTCATGCAGAAAGCCAACTACACTCGCGCGCTCCAAGGCGAGTTGGCTCGCACCATCATGCAGTTTGAGGAGATCAAAAGTGCCCGTGTCATGATCGTGGTGCCCGAAGACCGGCTTTTTCAAAAAGATAAAAGAGAGGCGAAAGCTTCCGTATTTTTGCAGATTGAGCCGGGTCGCCGCATCTCCGATAGCCAGGCTCAAGCCATCCGCTTCCTCGTGGCCAACGGCGTGGAAAATCTCTCGCCCAACCGCGTCTCGATCGTGGATAATTTCGGACGCGCCATAGCCGAGGATCAGGACATCAATACCCCCAGCGCCCTCAGTCTCTCCCAACAAGGGGTCGTGCGCGAGTTGGAGTCATACTTACACGAGAAGGCACAATCCATGCTCGACCAAGTGCTCGGCCCCGGACAATCCGTGGTGCGCATCACCGCCGATTTGAACTTCGATGCCGTGCAGACCACCTCAGAAACCTTCGATCCTAAGAGCCAAGTAGCTTTGCAGGAAACGGTCTCATCAGAAACCAACACCTCCACCTCCCGCGAACGCCAAGGCACCGCCGGCACCACGACCAATACAGGCAACAACCAGAACGAAAACGGCACTGCCAGCCAGAGCGAGACATCGAAAGAAAACGCTACCAACCAGTATGCCGTGAGCCGCACAGTCAACACTACCTCCAAGTCGCCCGGCTCAATCAGCCGCCTGACTGTGGCCGTGTTTGTAAACAAGAAACGCCCAGCCGGGGGCGGCACAGCTAGCGACCGCACCGACAAGGAACTCCAGCAAATCGAGGAAGTCGTGAAACAGGCTGTCGGCTTCTCTCAGACCAGCGGACGCGCAGACTCCATCAAAGTGGATCAAGTGGAGTTTGTAGATATTTTCGCCGACCCAGCCAACCAGCCCAAAACCAATATCATCGGCACGGCTAACCGCTGGCTGCCTATCGCGACTCAAGTGGCTCTCGTTGTCCTAGCTGGCGCTACGCTCTTCTACTTCCGCAGTATCGTCCAATCGGCTGCTGGAGGTAAAGGGGTCGAGCCGGACTTCGGCCAACTCCTCGAAAAATACGAAACCATGCAACAGGCTGCCATCCAGACTCCTGTAGCGGTTCAGCGCGGCCTCCTCACCGCTGATGAGGTCAACCGTCTGGTTCGGGAAAACCCGAGCAGCACGGCAATCGCCATCAAACAGTGGATGGCCAAAACCTGAGTCTTGCGTCGTCTAGGTCGCAGGTGCATAATATCCCTAGGAGAATTTGACTTATGCCATCCATGGCCGAATTAATGAGCGCAGCGGAAGCGCCGGAGCCAGATCCGTTGGCGGGCATGTCGCGGCTGCAGAAGCTCGCCGCATTTCTTGTCATGATGGGGCAAGAGTTGGCCAATGATGTGCTCACCCACTTCGACGAACGCGAGGTCGAGGACATCAGCACCGAGATGGCTAAAATCACTTTCGTCTCGCCCATTCAACAGCGCGCTCTACTGAAAGAATTTTCCAGTGTCACGATTGACGCTGTCACCTCGGCCCGCGGCGGGCCTGAATTCGCTCGCGATATTTTAGAAAAAGCACTTGGCCGTTACAAAGCCAACGAAATCCTCAGCCGCGTTGCTCCTTCTCGTCCCCGCTCGGTGGACACCTCCATCCTGCGTGAGATCCAGCCCCGCCAGCTCGCCAACCTCCTCCGCCGCGACCAGCCGCAGACATGGGCGTTGATCCTGACTTATCTCGAGCCCCCCACCTGCGCCCAGATCTTGGGCATGGTCTCCCCCGACCTGCGCACTGAGATTGTGGAACGCATCGCCACGATGGAGCCAGTCTCCGCCGCGGTCGTGCAGCAGGTGCTTTCGGTCATCAAAAATCGCCTGAACTCTCGCGGCCCTGTGGATATCGCCTCCTCTGGCGGCGTGAAAATTTTAGCCCAAATTCTCAATAACCTCGACGATTCACAGACGCAACAGGTGCTCAGTAATCTCGACGAGCGCAACCCCGATCTCGCTCGGCAAATTAAGAAGATGCTCTTCATCTTCGAGGATATGTCCGATTTGGACAAAGCCACAATCACCCGCATCCTGCGCGAAGTGGACTCCCACGATTTGGCGGTGGCTCTCAAGACCAGCTCCGAGCGGCTCAAAGGCGTGGTGTTTGGTGCCATGACCAAGCGCGCCATCGAGATGATCCAAGAGGAAATCACCTACATGCCGCCCGTTCGACTCTCCCAGATCGAAGAGGCTCAGGAAAAAATCCTCGAAGTCATCCGCAATCTCGAAGCTGCGGGCGAAATCATTCTCAGCAAGAAAGGCGGCAAAGGCGATGCGGTCGTTTGACATCGCTCTGCCCAGTGCTCCCGGCACGGTCGAGATCGCCGAGACTCCGGCGCTTCCAGCACTCAGCGACGAGGCTTTCGCCGCCGGACACGACGCCGGATACAAAGCAGGCCAGCGACTCGCTGCCGTCGAGGCGGCCAAAGCAGAAGAATTGCGCAAACGGGAGATTGCTCGGGTGCTCGCGTCCATGTCAGTTCTCTCGGAAAAATATTTGGACACAGCCACAGGGCATCTGGGGGAACTCCTCCTCCTCGCCTTAGACCGCATTTTTGTCAGTAACCCCTACACGGCAGAAGATGTCGCCAAGGAGGTTGGCGGGCTCATTACCGAGGTGCGGCAATCAGCCAAGATCCGGATCGAGTGCCACCCTGAAGATATGACCGCCCTCCAATCCGCCATGGATTCCAGCGGCGCCTCTTTGGTTCGCGACTCTCGGATCGAGTGGGTCGAGAACCCTTCTTTGGCCGCAGGAGAATATTTGCTCGAAAGCGACCTGGGCACGGTGGACGGACGCAAACTCACCCGCGCAGCCAAGGTCCGCACCGCACTCGGTGAACTGGCTGTGCTGCCATGACAGATGCCGCCACAACGCTCGATCGGCTCAGACGCGCTGCCCGCTCCGTGCGCCGCACGGGACCTGTCGGCAAAGTGAAAAAAGTGGTCGGGCTCACCATTGAAACCCAAGGTCCCCCCGCCTCCCTCGGCGAAGCGTGCTGGATAGATGTTGGTGCAGGCAAAGCGCCGAAACTCGCAGAGGTGGTCGGATTCCGCGACGGCAACATCCTGCTCATGCCCTGGGAAACCCTCGATGGAGTAGCCGAAGGCGATGCTGTCCAAGCCACAGGGGAACCCCCGCAGATCCCTGTCGGAAACTGCGTGCTCGGGCGTATTCTCGATCCGCTGGGAAGACCTGTAGATGATCTCGGCCCTCTGGCTGACCCCATCCAGACTGCCCCCATGGTGCGCCAAGTGCCTCCACCAGCCCGCAGGCCAAGGATCAGTAAAATTTTTCAGACTGGCATCCGGGCGATAGACGGCTTTGCCACTTGTGGCATTGGACAAAGGCTGGGGCTTTTTGCCGGAAGCGGCGTGGGCAAGAGCACGCTCCTCGGCATGATTTGCCGCTACGCTGTCGCTGACATCAATGTCATTGCACTCATCGGTGAGCGTGGACGCGAGGTGCTCGAATTCGTGGAAAAAGATCTCGGCAAGGAAGCGCTGAAACGCTCGGTGATTATCGTCGCTACCTCCGATCAGCCCGCCCTCGTGCGTATCAAGGCTGCCTTTACTGCTAACACGATCGCCAACTATTTCCGGTCCCAAGGCCGTCATGTCCTCCTCATGATGGACTCTCTCACCCGCTTGGCCATGGCTCAACGCGAGGTGGGTCTCGCTGTAGGTGAACCGCCCGCCACGAGAGGTTATCCCCCCTCGGTTTTTGGTCTCTTGCCCGTGGTGTTGGAACAGGCGGGCAATGTGGATGGAGGTGCCATCACAGCTTTTTACACCGTGCTAACCGAAGGCGATGACTGGAACGATCCCATCAGCGATTGCGCCCGTTCCATCCTCGACGGACATTTGCTGCTCACACGAAGGCTCGCCGCCGAAAACCATTACCCCGCTATCGAGGTGCTCGAGAGCTTGAGCCGTCTCCAGTCGGACCTGATTGATGACAGGCATAAAAATGCCGTCGCCCTTGCCCGCCATGTTCTGGCTATCGAGAGGCAATATCGTGAGCTAGTCGAAATCGGAGCTTACACGGCAGGCAGTAATAACGCCTTGGACACTGCCCTGCACCTCTACCCGCACCTCATTCAATTCCTGCGCCAGCCGATCCAGGAATGCACCCGCTTTCCGGACTGTGTGCAGCGGTTGTCTGACATAGTAGCACCCTTGCAAGGAGGTGTCTCATGATGAACCGATCTGCCCTCGACGCCCTGAAAAAACTCCGGGATTACGAGAAGGAAAAGGAAGAGTCCGAGCTGAAAAAACGCGCCCAAGAAGAAAGCCGCTTGCGTCTTTTGCGCGATGCCGTGCTCGCCCGCATCCGCGAAAACGATGCCCAGCCCTTATCAGCTACGAACAGTCACGGCTTGGCCACACGCGAAGCCTTTTTTCGCGACCTCCACTCCCAATCTGAAGTTATAGCACGCCAGCTTGTCTTGGCCGCCAAAGCACGCACCGAGCAGATTACTAAAGTGCTAGCAGCAAAACGCAAATGCGATATGGTCGAACACCTAATAGAAAACTTGGTTGCCGCAGAAAGAGCCGCCGCTGATGCAACCGAACGCAAACGGCTGGACGACTTCAGCCAATTCCAGCACTTTAAAAGAAAATTGACCCTCACATGAAACCGCCATTGATCTACATCATTCCAATCATCGCCCTCCTTCTCGGCATGGGGGGTGGAGGGTTCCTAGCATGGAACTCCGCGATCACCCCAAAACTAGCCGAACTCAAACCACTCCCGCCCCCGCCCCCGCCCGATCCTCCTGTCCTCGAGAAACCCATCATCGCAGAACAGCCCGAGGTGCTCGAGAAAACCGCCAAAGAGTTATCCCAGTTCCAATCAGAGTTGCAGGATAAGCAAAGCAACCTGATGGAGATTGATGAAAGCCTCGTGCGCCGCGAGTCCCTGCTCAAAGGCGAGCGCGACCGCCTAGATGCCGAACGCAAAAGACTCGAAGCCATGCAAAAGCAAATCGAGGATCGCTTGGTTAAAATCGCTGAGACCGAGACCACGGGGTTCCAGACGCAGGCAGACCTTTTTTCCAAGATGAAAATTGATGAGGTCATCAACCTCATGCGGAAGTTTGAAGACCGCGATAACATCCGGCTTCTCACTCTCATCAAACCGGCCAAGACCGCCAAGATCATCGAGACATGGAGCAAGAAGTTCCCTGACGACCGCAACCGTGTGGCCCGCCTCTCAGAGCAGATGCGCATTGTATTCCAAGGAGCCTCCTCCGAAGCCCCCGCCCCCATTTCCTCTGAACCCGACGCAGGTGCAGGCGCCGAAAAGGATACAGGTTTCCGGCCCTGAACACCCATGTCTAACACCCTCAGCCAGTGCTGTCTCGTATGGGTCACAGTCCCTGACTCCGCGTGTGCAGAAAAGATAGCCGCAGCGCTTGTCGAGCAAAGACTGGCCGCGTGCGTGTCTATCCTGCCAGGTGTCCAGAGCCACTACCGGTGGCAAGGGAAGTGCGAATCTGCCTGCGAGCTGCAGCTCTGCTGTAAATCTACCCTCCCACTGTTCGACAGGCTCACCGCGCGAGTCAAGGAACTGCACCCCTACCAATGCCCCGAAATCCTAGCCACCCCGATCGCAGCGGGTTCTCCCGACTATTTGGCCTGGATTCAGGACAACACGGTGCCAGCCTGATTTCGGCCTCCCCGCATTTTTAAAAACAACCTGATCGCCCTCCTACTTTTTTACACGAACCCAGCAATCCCTGTTGACTTCGCATCCTAACTCTCCATGCTATCGGGCTTTTCACGAAATGGAAAACTCAGCACGCAAGAAACTGGTTTTAGGGTTGCCGAAAGGCAGCCTCCAAGATGCGTGCATTGAACTCTTCCGTAAAGCTGGCTGGCCCATCTCGATCAACAGCCGCTCTTACAAGCCTTCTGTCGAGGATCCCGAGCTGGAAATTCGCCTGCTCCGCGCCCAAGAAATCAGCCGATATGTGGAAGGTGGTTTTTTAGACGCAGGCATCACGGGTAAAGATTGGGTGGCCGAGAACGGCTCCGATATAACTGTGATTGGCGGCCTCTCTTTTAGCAAAGCAACAGCCGCCCCCGCACGCTGGGTGCTTGCCGTGCCGGACTCCTCACCGATCCGCACCATCAAAGATCTCGAAGGCAAACGCATCGCCACTGAGGCAGTGCAGATCACCCGCCGCGCACTCGAAGAAAACGGCGTGCATGCCGAAGTGGAATTTTCGTGGGGCGCCACCGAAGTCAAAGTGCCCGAACTGGTGGACGCCATCGTGGACATCACTGAAACAGGCTCTTCGCTCAAAGCTAATAACCTGCGCATTGTTTCGGTGCTGATGGAATCTTACCCGCAGCTCATCGCCAATAAATCGTCTTTGGCACAACCTTTCGTTCAATCAAAACTCGCCAACATCCATCTTCTGCTCTCTGCAGCGTTGAATGCCCGCGACAAAGTGGGGCTCAAAATGAATGTCCCACGCGCCTCGCTAGCTTCCTTGCTAGCGGCTCTCCCTTCCCTCCGTAATCCTACGATCTCCTCGCTTGCCGAAGAGTCGTGGGTGGCAGTTGAAACGGTGATAGACGAAGTGGTGGTCCGTGAGATCATCCCCCAGCTTATCCGGCTGGGCGCGGAGGGAATCATCGAGTATCCTCTCAACAAAGTGGTATATTGAAATGGGTTCGCTAAAAAAACGCAGAAAGACGAAGATCAACAAGCACAAGCGGCGCAAACGCAGGCGTGAAAATCGCCACAAGAAGCGGTTGCGTTACAAAGCCTAATTGCTAGGCTGTGCTCCCTACGACTACGGAGCGCACACGCTGGTTTTGGAGGCGCATACAGGAGCTTACGCTCTTTGTGTGCCTCGGTTTTATGCCCGTGTTCCCGGGTGGTTCCCTCGCGTCCACCGACGAGCCCGTGCATGCTCCTCCCTCCAAACCCTCGGCCTCCAGCACAGGATCTGACTCGCCTAAGCCAACGCCCAGCCCGAACAAGGCTGGAGCAAATGGCGAACACCCTACCGCACAGACCTCTCCACTCGAGAATAGCGCGGAACGCAGGATCGAACTCAGCTCGGGTGGTGAAATAATCGCTGAAGCCCAAGCGCGTTATGCCGCCGGTCTGGAAGCAGAATCAGCAGGAGATAGCGAGTCTGCCTATGGTCATTTTCAGGCTGCTTTTGACTCCGACCCTGGCTTATCTGATGTAGGTCTTCGACTTGCCGCCCAAGCTCTCGCTCAAAAAGACACGACCCGCGCCATCGCAACGCTCGATAAAATGCGGTCGCGCAAACCGCAAGATCCCGATCTCTTGGCCTCGCTCTCCTTCGGCTATGCGTGGGCTGGCCAAACCAAAGCTGCCCGCTCCCTAGCCTCTGCTGCCATCGGCAAAAAAAGTAACCACGCTTTCGCTCACGCTGTTCTCTACGATCTCGAGGCCTCCGGTTCATCTGCCACCTCCACAGCCATAACTACTGTAGAGGAAAGAGCCGGCTCCCACGCCAAGAAAACTGAGTTTTGGGTCTCTGTCGGCGAGGCCTACGCTCGCCTCCTCTCCGAGCGCGATAAAGCCACCGCCAAGCAGATGGCTTCCAAAGTTCTCCCCTTGTTCCAGCGGGCTTCACTCCTCTCCGAAGACTACGATTTAGCACTGCGTGTCGCTGGCTTGCTGGAGCAGGACGGCAAAGAATCCGGCGCCATCAAAGCCCTCGAAAAAGCCGTCAAAATCAAACCCAAAGAGTCTTCCGTGCGCGTGCGTCTGGCCATGCTCTGCGTGAGACAAAACCGCATCGCCGACGCGGCACGCCACCTCGAAGCTTTTCTGGAACTCGAACCCTCCCGCACTGCGGTCACCCCCACCCTAGCTGACCTCTATGCCCAGCTCAACAACAAGGAAAAATACCGCCTCTACCTCGATCAAGCCGCCGCCGCTGGCACCGACCTCATGACGGTCGCTGAAGTGGCTCTGCGCCACAAGGACTGGGCCGGGGCAGAAAAATATTTACTCCAAGCCATGGAACACTCCTCCAGCGACCCCAATCTCTGGTCCCGCCTGGCCCACTCTCAGCTCCAACTCAACAAAAACACCGAGGCCGCAGCAACCATGGATCGCGCCGCCGAACAATTCCCTGGTTCTATCGAGGTCATCTTAGCCACAGCCGCCGTCCATCGCACCGTGAAAAATTTCGACCGGGCTGCGAGCTGCCTCGCCTCCGCTGAAAAAATGGCCACCGATACAGGCGAACCAACACAGCGGGAGGCCGTCCTCTTCGAGCAGGGCGTGCTGGCCGAGAAGATGGATCGCATGGACACGGCCCGCCTCCACTTTGACGAACTCATCCGCCTGAACCCCCAACATCATCGAGCCATGAACTACATCAGCTATTCGTGGGCCGACCGCAAACAGAACTTGTCCGATGCCCTTTCTCTCGTGGAAAAAGCTCTGACTCTCGATCCAGGCAACGCCGCCTACCTCGACACACTCGGGTGGATTTACTACCGCCAAGGACAATACTCCAAGGCTCTGGAAAAAATCCGGGAAGCCCTAGAAATTGAACCAGGCGAACCCGAGATGCTCGAGCATCTGGGCGACATCTACCGCAAGCTCGGACGCAGTTCCGATGCTGTCAAGGTATGGCAAGAATCCCTCGAGGCCGATCCCTCGAGGCCAGGGCTCCGTGAAAAAATCGCCGAACTCTCCCAAAAAATCCCCAAGAAAAAACCTGCTTCGAAATAAGTCCTCCAGCAGCACTCCCTGCCCAACACCCACTCCTATCCTGTTTTTATGAAAGACCAACCTCTCAGAATTCTATTTGTTGGAACCGGTGCCATCGGCATCCCTTCCCTCCGCGCCTTGGCTGCTGACCCTTCCATCCAACTCTGCGGTGTCGTGACCCAGCCCGACAAACCTGCCGGACGCCAGATGCTCCCGGCCCCACCCCCGATCAAAACCGAGGCACTCAGACTCCAGCTCCCCGTTTACCAGCCAGAGAAAATCAAAGCCCCCACCTCTCTCGCCCAATTCCGATACTTACAAGCAGACTTATTCGTCGTCGTTGCCTACGGGCAAATTCTCTCAAAAGAAGTGCTAGATACTCCCGCCCTAGGCTGCCTCAATATCCACGCCTCGCTCCTCCCAAAACACCGGGGCGCCTCGCCCATCCATTCCGCCATTCTCTCGGGCGACAAGGAGACTGGCATCACGATCATGTGGATGGATGAAGGCCTCGACACGGGCGACATCTGCGTCGTGAAAAAAACGCCAATCCGACGCCGCGACACCGCTGGCATCTTACATGATCGCTTGGCGGAGATCGCCCCCGAAGCCTTGAGCGCGGCACTTCATCTCATCCGCCAGAAACGCGCACCCAAAATCCCACAAGATGCAACTCAGGCCTCTTACGCGAAGAAACTCGTCCGCGAAGACGGACTCTTGGACTGGACCCTGCCACAAGTGGAACTCGACCGCCGCATCCGCGGCCTCAACCCCTGGCCCTGTGCTCACACGACCATCGAACTCGGTCAAGGCCCCAAGTTACTGAAAGTTTTTTCCGTCATCATTTCTCGCCACTGCAAAGGGCGCCCCGGTGAAATCACCCGCGTAGATCGCCACGGCATCCTCGTCGCCGCAGGCGTGGGCGGACTCCTCCTGCGCGAGGTGCAGATGGAAGGTAAAAAACGGATGAAAGCCAGCGACTTTGCCAACGGTGTCCAACTGGAACCCGGTAAGTTCCTCGGATCACCTGCCGCATAACTGGAGGATCATAGAAACAGAGCCAGCCAGTTGAACAGATAGCCTGTCACCATGATTGCCAGCGCGGTGACTCCAAAAAAGATGGCTATCAATTTCAATTTCATCGCGCGGCGCAGCATGATCGCCTCCGGTAAACTAAGCCCTGCCATCGCCATCATAAAGGCTAGCGCCGTGCCCAGTGGCACTCCCTTGTTGAATAATACCACCGCTACAGGAACTATCGCGGCACAACTGCCATACATAGGCACGCCCAGAAGAGTGGCGATGGGCACTGATAAAAACCCTGTTTTCTCTATCGCACTGTGAACCATTTCTTGCGGAACATAGTTGTGGATCACTGACCCAACCGCTACTCCCGCCAGCACCCAGATCCAGATTTGCCGAATGACCCCTATCGCCTCAGCGCAGCCGTAACGCACACGCCCGCCCCATGTCCACGCAACAGCGTGCCGGCTCGTGCCGTCACCGACCGACGACATATCTGCCTCAATGCAGTTTTCTAACTTCATGCGATCCAGAACAACACCAACTCCAATGCCGATAGCAAGACCGCTGGCGACATACGCCACGGTGATCGGAACACCGAATTCTCCGGCCATCAGCACCACTAGATACTCGTTGATCAGTGGCGAAGTAACTAGGAACGAAAACGCGGCACCCAGTGGCACCCCCGCTTTCAGCAGGCTAATAAATATGGGGATCGAGGAACAGGAACAGAAGGGCGTGATCGCGCCAAAAATTGCAGCGACTACATGAGCTCCAATACCACCGCGTCCCATCCACCCCTTCAGCCGCTCTTCAGGTAGCCAGGTGCGGAGGATCGCTATGGCAAAAATCATGGCGCCCAGCAGCAGGAAAATCTTCGTGCTGTCATAGACGAAGAAATGCACCGCGGCACCTTCTGCCGAGGCAGGATCTAGACCGAGCCAATGGAAGACAAGGGTGTCTGCAACTTTCAGCAACATTTGCCGCCTTTTTTCTCGCCGCAGCAACAAGAGCCTTGGGCAGCCTTCTCATCCGCCTGCTTTTTCAGGGATGCATCGAGCTTGTCGAGCAGACGATGAATAAAACTTTTTTTGACAGGTTCTGCCTGGGGTTGTGGCTCAGGGTGGTGGGGATTCTGATTCATTTTCTACTCCTTGTTTTTTTGTTGGTGGTGCAAACAGACAACGCCCGACAGCATTCCTCTGGAATATTCTTAGCTCTCTTCACTGTTTGGAGTGCCGCCCGCCGTTTTTTTAAGTCGCTGTGTAAAGGGAGTGCCGCACCGGCATGCTCTCTCAGGTAATGCAGATTCTGGGTAAACATCGGCACCCACGATGCCGAAAGGCGGTAGATCATCCACTGGGCCACCCTCTCCCCTTCGGCCACGCCGAGTTGTTTCATGTAGCGGAGCTGCTTGGAGACTTTGACCTGATCCACACCCAGAATCGAAACAAGGTGGCAGACGCAGAGCGGTCCCTCCACCAGCAGGTTAGCCATGCGGATGCGCTGCGCGTCCGCCAGACACTTGTAAACCTGCGTATATTCCATTGATTGCATATACTGTAATACGAATATCATGTCCACAATAATTATTGTATTACGAAATCCATAGGCTCACCCCCCCCTCCCTTATGTCGGGAGAGCACTGGCCAGACCGAGACTGGAAAGCCTTCATTCAGGCTTTCCTCAGAACTGCATTTGAGTTAGAGTGTGTGGTATGACAAAACTTGGCAAAGCCCTCTTGACCCTCGTCATACTCACCATCGTAGGCATCGGAGGTATGCGCTGGATGAAATCCACGCCTTCTCCCCAAACGCCCCATCCTAACTCTGATACCTCTGCCCCGCCTTCACCAGTCAGCCAACCTGCCAACGCAAAAACGGGCTCTACCCTCTCCGAGTGCAGCACCCTCACCGCTGTGCCATCTTTAGCTCTCCCAGCCACGGCTCGCCTCGACAACAATACGCTCCTGATCGAACTCAGTGAATATCCAGGTTACTCCGGCCTGATCGTTGCCAACGGCGGTTTGGAACCTTCTGAGAATTCGTTCTTTTTCAAAAATTATGGGTTCAAAGTAAAGATTGTCCTGAGCGAGGAAGAGTCGTGGTCGTCTCTCAATCAAGGGCGTATCCACGCCTCGGCTACCACGGTGGATGTGCTCGCTGTCTATGGCAGGCAACTCCATGCTGTAGTCCCGGCCCTGATCGGTTACTCCCGCGGTGCGGACGGCATTGTCGTGCGCAAAGACATCCGAAAACTGAATGATCTCGCTGGCAAGGTGATCCTCACAGGCCAGTTCACCGAGGCTGACTTTTTTCTACGCTATCTGGCTCAAGAAGCCACCGTGCCTGTGGTGTTGATGAACGATCCGGCACAACCACCGGCACCCGATAAAATCAACCTGCTCGGCTGCGAAGACGCCTTTGCTGCCGCCGATATTTTTCTAGCTGAACTCAGCAAACCCTCCTCGCCAGTGGCAGGATGCGTGACTTGGTCTCCTAAAACCACGGAGACTGTCGAGGCCAGTGCGGGAGCCGCTCGCTTGCTCGTCACCAACACTAACCTGCTCATCGTGGCCGATGTTCTACTCCTCCACAAAGGCCTGGCCAAGGAACGCCCTGAGATTGCAGACGCTCTCGTTCACGGTCTGCTGGAAGGCAACCGCCTAGTGCGCGACCAGATCGAGTCTTCCCTCCCTGTGATCTGCAAGGCATTCGGCTGGGAGCCTGCCCAGGCTCGAGCTGAACTGGCCAAAGTTCACTTCGCCAATTTCCCCGAGAACAAAGCCTTCTTTGCTGGTGCGATGGAGTCGGCGGGCAGCTATGCTGGCATCTACCAGTCGGCTGTTCTCGCCTATGGTAACGAGCTTTTGAAAAACCCTGTGGATGCCGATTACTTTCGCCATGCCTCCTCGTTGCAGGCTATCGGAGAGAAAGGGCTTTTTGCAGGTCAGACCATCTCGATTCAACCCGTAGGAACCGCGTCTCGTGGCGCGGTAGAGGGCGACCCACTCCTCAGTAAAAACATCCGATTCCTTTTCGAAGCCAACTCCTCGCGCCTCGATCTTCGCACGCAGTCCAACCTCGATAACCTCGCCTCCCTGCGCAACTTGCTCCAAGTGAGTCCCGGCTCAGTCATTTTGTTACGCGGCCATGTAGATGACTCGCTCAAAGATCAATTCCGCAAGGAGGGCGGTGAACAGTTCCTGCGCCAGATGGCGCTCAAGGCCGTTTCGCTGAGCAAAGAACGCGCATCCGACATCAAGAAGCAACTCGTCGAACGAGAGCGGGTGGAAGCCTCGCGGGTGGAAATCGTTGGGCGCGGATGGGAGGAACCTGTCGGTAAAATCGCCGAACAAAACCGTCGCGTGGAAGCGCAATGGTTCACTATCGAATAAGGGAGATCATGGGACATCTACCACAGCAGAACCAGACAGCAACCAGTGCCCGGCAATGGACTGAAAAAGCCATTTCCTCAGCACAGAAACAACCTGGCATTTTTCGGAGCTTTTTCAAAAGCCCGCACCACGCCTGGCTCGCCTTGGCCACCATCGGCCTCGGTTTTCTGAGCGCCAATCCCTTTTTCCTCCTCGTCGGCGCGGCTACCTATGCGCTCTGCTGGATTTATTTTCCTGATTCCTCACTCTTCAAACGCTGGGTCGCCTTGCAGCACGCAGCACAACTCGGCAAGACCATGGCGGAAGCCGAGCGCGACTTTCGCCTCGCGCGAGATCGTATGGTGGCCACGCTCCCCAAAGACCTCAAAAAACGCTTCGAAGAACTCGACGAAATCTATGCCGACATCCGCCAGAATCTCGGCGACACCACTGGTAGCGACCTCGGAACTCAGACACAACTCCACCACATCCGTGGCATGCTCCATTCCTGTCTCAGGCTGCTGGAATTGGAGGCAGGGCTGCGCAGGTTTCTCACGATGGAAAACACCGAGGAGATCACTGCGAAAATTGAGGACTTGCAAGGCGACATCCGCGAGATCGAATCCTCGCTCGAAGGGGCTCCTGCTTGGGATGACCGCCGCAAGGTGCTTGAATCCAAACGCACCAGCTTGGCCTCGGTGCAACGCCGCATGGAGGGTTCGAACAAGTGCGGACGGCAGATGGAACTGGCCGAGGCCGAACTGGAACGCCTCAGCGAACACCTCCGATTGATCCGTTCCGAGTTAGTCATGCACGGCAAGCCCGAAGCCATTTTCGCCCACATTGACGCCAGCATGGCGATCGTTGAAAACACGAACCAATGGCTGGATCAACAGCCAGGTTTGGCAGAAGCCCTCAACCCCTCCGCACAAGTTGAGAGTGTTCCAGAGTTCGACCCCGGCGCCATTCATCGCGCCTCCCAACCCCAGTAATCGCACCACCAACTCAGCATCCATCCACAACAGACAACTCCCAGCTTGACGATTTGATATGATGTTATCAGTTTATAAAAATGATAACAAGTTCTCATATCACTTATCCGGCGCAACTTTAGACAACTCACCATGGGAGCCATCTGTTTCCAGTTCCGCTCTCTCATTAACCATCCTATTTTGGTTCAAACTCAGGATTAAGGTTAAATAATGATCCCGCTTCCCGAATCTATTTCCCTCTTGGATTGAAGAATCATAACTTCCACCCCTCTGGTTTTGGTCGTCGGTTTCCTGGGTGCTGGAAAAACGACTTTTTTGCGCGAGTTACTCCCGCAGCTCGAAGCTCGAGGCGTGGCCCCATTTACCATCATCAATGATTTTCAGAATGCCCGTGTGGACGCCTCCTCGCTCCAGACACAGAACAGGGAGGTCGTGCCCATCACGGGCAACTGTATCTGCTGCGATGGCATGGAAGCTTTGGTCACGACACTTCTGTCTGTGCCTCCCGCGCCCCAGCGCGTGGTCCTCGTGGAAGCCAACGGCGCCAGCGATCCGATCTCTCTGCTCGAACATCTCATCGTGAAACCGGAACTCCAAGAGCGCTTCCAGCCGCTGCTCCAAATCGGGCTCATAGATGCACGGCGTTGGGTAGAGTAGAGAGGCGGGCATAAAGAGTTAGGCTTCGGTCTAGTCCGTGTCCGG
>DYRQ01000099.1 GCA_020718645.1 Verrucomicrobium spinosum | reverse complement strand
CACGGTATTCAATTCGAATCGGCCTCGCCATCAAACTCTTTGATCGCAACCAACATCTCTTGTCAATTGTCAAGCGTTGACCCCATAGCCCCGGGCGGGGTGGAATGGCAAAAAATATGGAGTGATGGGGAGGGAGGACTGCACGCTACAGGGTTCGAACCTGTGACCTCCTGCGTGTGAAGCAGGCGCTCTACCGCTAAGCTAAGCGTGCAAAATGGAGGTTTAATTTGGCATCGTGCCTCGGATAATCAAGGAGAATCTAGCCCTGAAAAATCAGGAGCTGGCGCTGGAGTAGCGGCGTAGGCCAGCCGCAAAGAAGAGCGAGGAGAGGGCGAGAGCCAACAGGGAGACTAGGGCTGCCCACAAGAGCATGGTGGGTGATTCGCGTCCGAGGAGGGTATTGCACGGGACATTTGCCACGATCAGCACGGGGAGCACGGTAGTCAGGGCGATTTTAGTCACACCGCCGAAGGCGTCGCGGGGAATGCGGGCGAGTTGCATCAGATTATGGTAGCCAAACACGACCCCTTGCGAGCGGACGATCCAGAAGGAGAGGGAGACTAACGAGAGTAGGACGGCGTAGTGGATGATGACGCCCAAGACTCCCCATGCGGTAAAAAGAAATAGTTCGGCAGGACTAGGTGTGAGGTGGAGTTTCCCTGCTGCGTGTATGCAGACGGCAAGGCCGATGGCGGCGTTCACCAGTGCGCCGGGATCAAATAGGCGGGTGCTGACCAAGAGTTGGGTGTTGGCGGGTTGCGCGATGGAGAAGTCGAGTTTGCCGGTGCGCACCAGATCGGGGAGGTTCATGCAGTTGATCATGAAAAAGGCTTGGAACAGTTGTTGGATAAGAAAATTGGTGCCCGCTAGGAGCACGACTTGATCACGGCTCCAACCTGCCACGCTGTTCACATGGCCGAATACAACATCAACGAAGGCGAGTTGGGCGGAGAACCAGACCATCTCGACGATAATCCAGAGTAGAAAACTGGCTTTGAACGACATTTCTCTGACTAGGGAATAGCGGAGTTGTGCGACTAAGATCTGTGCCCAGCGCAGGGCTGTGGCTGCCGGGTTCACTGTGGGGGCGGTGTCTGGGGGGTGGGTGCCGTAGCGGTGGGGTTTTGCATCTGCTGTCCGATGACCAAACGCGTGAGGGTGTTGAGCACATCCACGACGCCGTAGCCTTGGGTGGCGATGGTGGGGACGAGAGCGGCGGGGGCCGGAGATTGGGTGTAGGAAAATTGGAAGTAGTCCATCGGGGCGATGTCAGGCATGTCCCGTTTGTTGACTTGGAGGACGACAGGGACGCTGGCTGGGTTGATGCCGTTTTCTGTCAAGTGCTCGCAGAGGGAGCGGTAGAAACTGGCGTTGTCGGGCATGCGGGACCATTGGGAATCCATGACGAGAACCACGCCGTCGGCACCCCTGAGGATGAGCTTGCGAGTGGCTGGATCTTCCATGGTTCCGGTGAGTGCGCGCACATGGAGGTGGACGGAAAACTTGTTGAGTTCTTTCGAGACGAATGGGTTGAAATCGAGCAAGAGGGTTCTGTCCGCAGCCCCTACAGGGATGGCGACGATATCGCCTTTGCGTGAGCCTTTGAGCAGTTTGTGTAGGGCTTTGATGGTCGTGGTCTTGCCGGAGCCCGGTGCGCCGTAGAGCACGAGGGTGAACTGGATTTCCTTTTGGAGGACATAAATGTTGGGCACAGCTCAGCCCTCCGTTTCGCGAGCCACCAGCGCTTGAGCGACTCTGCGCAGTCGCCGTTTGGTGGCTGGGGGGAAGTGTGCGTGTTCGTGCAGGGTCACCAGGTAGAAAGGTTCTGCACAGGTGACTTGGAAGGTCCAGTGCCCGAGCGAGGCAACCACTTGTTGGTCGAAACCCGAGCCCATTTCTTCTGCTGCTAATTTGAGTTGTGCGTAAATTTTGCGGGCGGCTGAGGAGACATGCGAGGGGGTCAACCCTTCGGGTAACTTGGAGCCAAGGGTCAGGCCATCGGAGTCAATGATGGAAGCTCCTTTGACATGGGGCAGTTGCACCAGCAGCGCGGGCAAAGAGGGGATGGATAAATCTTGGGAGTGCTCGACTCCCAGCCAGCGGGCGAGGGCGGCGTGTGTGCGTTCGACGGCTGGTTTTGGAGTAAGTGCGACGGGAGGTTCTGAGGGCGCTGGGGGGGCTGGTGGGGGAACTGGGAGCGTGGGTGGTGCCAGCGGTTGAAAAGCTATGACTGGGAGAGCAGGCTCTGGCGCAAGTGGGAGAGAGGGAGGAGGTAGGGGGGTCACAGGCTCCGGCTGGGGCGTGGGCTCCGGCTCTGGTTCAGGGAGCGAGAGAGAGGCCAGAGAGAGATCGGGAAACGGCTGGGCAGGTGCTGGCTCGGGCTCGGGAAGCGGCGCTGGTATGGCTGGTTCTGGCACCGGCGGCTCTTCGATCATCAGAGAAGAAAACTCCAAGAGCGGTGCTGGTAACAATTCTGGTTCTTCACTTGGCTCGGGCAGAGGGAAAGGGGTGGGGGTAGGAGCGGGGACAACTGGCGGAGGAGTCTGGAGGAGTGATTCGGTAGAAAGACTGGCACCGGCGGCAGTGACTTGACCTGCTTCGGCAATCAGCCGCGAGATGTCATCATCCAACAGAGCCTCCGCTGGTTCGGCTGGAGTGGTGGTAGCCGTGGTTGGGATGACTGGAGGCGGTGGTGGGAGAGTGGGCGAGGTGGTGGGAGTGTCTTGGGCTGCCTGGTTGAGAAGCTTGGCGATCTCGTCGTCATCCGTGATAATGGTGAAACTTTCTGGAGCCACCGGTGCTGGAGCAGGTGGGATAACCGGGGTGGGGGCGGGGGGCTCGGGAGCTGGAGGTGCAGACGAAATCTGCGCCAAGAGATCGGCCACTTCATCGTCTGAAATCGGAGAGGTTGGTGGAATGCCGGGAGAACTCGGTGGGGGGGTGATAGGAGTCTGGGGTGAGTCGGAGATGGGCGTGCTGCTGGGAGCCTGTGGCTGGGCGGAAAACAGAGTGTCTGTTGTGGCGATAGCCACTGGCTGTGCACCGGGAGGTGGAGCCATGGGGCGGGGCGGTTTTCTTGGTCCTGCGTCGGGCTTGGCATCCTTGGTTGCTTGCGCGAGTTGTTCCTGACCAGCTTGGAGTGCGATCTCCGCGATGGAGGCGAGGGTGTTGATACTGCTGGTGCTGCTGGAGCGAGCTTGGATGACTTTGCTGAAATTCTGGGCTAGGTCCCCGCTGATTTCTGGTTCGGCTGGTGCTGGTGAAGGGGAAGCGGGTGCCACGGAAGCGGGTGCTGGCAGATCGTCTGTTTTCGGGGGCATGGGCGGCGGTGTCCATGGGGTGACGACTGGCATGGCCGAGGTGGCGGGAGAGACGACTACAGGAGAGATGACAGGTTCGGCCACGGAGGTGATTACGGGCTTGATCGAGATGAGACCCGGTGGCGGTTTGGGTAAAGACTGCTGGGGTTTGGTTGGTTCGCTCTCGATAGGGGTCACTCGGAAAATAGGAGGAGGAGACAAGGGGGGCTCAGCGGAAACGGTCGAGGTGAGCCGCTGCGGAGGAGGCACAGTGGGGAGGCTATGGGGAGCTGGATCCGGTAGCGCTGGGGTGGGGAGGGTCGGGGGGGCATGGTGGGCGATGGGAGCCAGCAGGGTGGTCTGGCTTTTCATATTGGCGGGAACAGAAAAGGGCTCGGGAATATTGGGAGGCTGCACGGAGGGAGCCGCGTGCTGCGCATGGATCAGGGAGGGAGGTATCCTGCCGAAAACTTCATTCAGTGGAAGCACTACCGGGTGTTGCATGTAGCCGGCCAAGTCCTCTCGTCCCATGACATATTCGGGAGGGATCTGGGAGTGAAAAATCTCGTAGTTGAACCTGACCACCCCCGTTGGGAGTTGGCTGAGAGCCTGGGCTACGGGCACCTGCACCACTTTCGATTGCACGGCAGGGTCAGCGAGCAGCGATTGCACATCGGCGCGGAGGAAAGTTTGCGGGAGGCTTTTGAGCACAGTGGCGAGAGGGAGCGAGAGGCGCATGGCATCGCCGTCTCCTGTGACAGCCATGCCAGCAGGATCCTCGCCAGGAACGAGGACTGGTCGGGAACGGGGTGTGTCGCCCAAGGAGTTTGGTGCAGGGCTCTGGGTCGGAGCCTCTTTCTCTTTTTTTCCAAAAATTCCGAATAACGACATGCGTCTAGCCTATAGGTCTGTGCTTAGATTATACAGGCACAAACTTTATTCAACCGTGATATAGCGGTATAAAAGCGGCCCATGGACGCGCGCAACATAGGGTTACTTGGCCTGGGGAGCGGAAGCGTTGAGGGATTCAAGTATGGCTTTGGCAGACTGCCGTGCTGCCGAGCGCAATACCTCGGGGGCGGTCTTGTCGTCGGCTACTTTTGCCAAGAGCGCCAGCGAGGATTTTTCCGGGATTCTAGCTAGAGCCGCGATCGCAGCCATGCGCACCTCCGCTTGTTTGTCCGAGAGGGCGGACTGGATCACGCCCAGCGAATCCTTGGCGCCGAGCGATGAAAGAGCCTCGATGGAGCGGCGCCGGAACCGGGCTTCTGGGGCGTCCTTGACCTCAGCGGCCAGCACGCCTGCACCCGAGGCATCGTGCAAGGCAGCCAGAGCGAGTGCCGCAGTCAACCGCACTTCACGGCGATCTTGTTTGAGGTGGTCGGCAAAGATTTTTTTATCGGCCACACCTACGAGATCCACTATCGCGGAGCTGGCGGCATGACGCACATATTCATCGGTGTCTTCGAGGGCTTTGAACAGGGCGGGAATTGCATTTTTTTGACCCAGCGAACCGAGCGCGCTGGCCGCTTCCCCACGCACGAACCATGAGGTGTCAGAGAGTGCTTTTTGGAGGGGTGCCGATGAGCTGGCCTCGCGGATTTGACCTAAGGCATTGACGGCGGCTCGCCTCACCATTTCTTGTGGATCGGATACGGCTTTGTTCAGTGCGGACATTGCGCGTTTGTCTTTTTCCATCGAGAGTGCCTTGGCAGCACTGGCGCGAACGGCGACTTCTTCGTGGGAGAGAGCCTCAATGAGCACCTTGTCGTTGGGCGACACTTTTTCTGTGAAATCCTTGAAGGCGGCCAAGGCAATGTCTGGCCGTTCGGCGCGGAGAAAGAGAAGGATTCTCTGGCGGAGTAAAGCTTTGTCACTGGGCTCCTCTTCCAGCCCTTTTTTGATGACCAACATCGCTTTATCATACTCGCGGAATTTGACCAGAGTCGCTATCTCCTCGAGTCGTTGACCCGACGGGCTTTTGCCACACCCTGACAGAGCCAAGGCGGAGGCGAGTATCAAAAAAGGAAGGCTTTTCAGAATAATCGAGCGGTGCATGGCTGTATCAAAGAGCGACTCGGCAACTGAGGCAAGCTGGATTTGTTGACATCAGATCGCGCGGCACGAGTAGAGAGAGTTGAGAAAAAAAACGCCCCGGTGCGCCGGGGCGCGCTGGGTTTGTGTGTGGAGCAAATCTGGTGGCGGCGCCAGTGCTTATTCTTTATTTTCGTGTTTCTCTTTGATCTTGTCGCGCATCTTGCCTTTGGCCGCATCCACTTTGTCAAAGACGGGAGCTAGGGCGGGATCCACTTTTAGCATTTCTGCCTTCATGGCATCGCGCTGGGCTTTGCCTTCTTCACGGAGCGCCTTTTTGTCCTCTTTCGGAGTCTCCTTGTTCATGGCTTTCATTTTGTCTTTGAGTTCTTTTTCCTTGGTAGCCAGATCGGGGTTGCTCTCGAGGACTTTCTTGCGGGCCGCTTCAAATTGGGCTTTTTCTTCAGGGCTCAAATCAGCGGCCTTAGCTATAGCTGCACCGGCTTGTGGTTTTTTC
Organism: Verrucomicrobium spinosum; assembly: GCA_020718645.1. Taxonomy (GTDB): domain Bacteria; phylum Verrucomicrobiota; class Verrucomicrobiia; order JADLBR01; family JAIBCM01; genus DYRQ01. The sequence goes on along the minus strand of DYRQ01000099.1, from coordinate 3,400 downwards.
TCTTCGCAAGCCTTGTCGCAGTTCTGTTCTGCTAAGGCGGCTGCTGTGATCCATGTGGTGCAAGTGGCGGCGAGCGCCAGCGAGCGGAATAGTGTGGCGTGTTTCATACGGTGGATTCAACAGTGATACCCAAGAATGGTTGCGCAATTATTTTCTTTGCCAGTCCACCTCGCGGCTTTCTCCGTAGGAAAAAGGAATCTCAAAAGCCCGGTCGAGTGACCATCCCTGCACCCGGCACAACAGGGCGCGTATCGGTCCAGCATGGCTGATGATAATTGCTCTGCTCCATCCCTGTTCTGCCAGTGTATTGAGAACGCTTTCAGCTCTTCGAGCTAGTTGGGACAGGCTTTCCCCACTTGGTGGGCTCACTTCGACAAAATTTTGAGTCCACGATTCAAAAAACACTGGATCCTCGGCCCGAACTTCATCCCAACTCCGCCCTTCCCATGCGCCAAAATCCACTTCCCTGAGTCCGGCGTGCAGTTGGCACGGCACGCGACAGTCTGCCGCCAGAACTGGCGCGAGCAACGCGCAGCGTGTGAGATCGCTGCCAGCCACTAACTCGGGGGCAAATGCTTTGAGCTGTTCGACTACACCTAGGACATCGGATGTCCCGGTCTCGGATAAAGGGATATCGGTTTGGCCGATGCATCGCCCTGCGTATGCGAGGTCGGTCTCTGTGTGTCGGACGAGGAGGACTCTCATGGGGTTGCTATTTTGAGGGCTGCCACCAGTGCTGTGTAAAAAACGATCTCAGTCAGCAAGACCGATGCCCCGAGACAGTCGCCAGTTACCCCACCTAGTTCTTTGCGAAACCACCGAAAGCAGGCAGCTATGACCGCAAAGGCAGGCAGTGAGATATACCATAGTTTTTGTCCTCCAACCACCCAGGCGAGGAGGGCGAGTGTCACTGCCCAGAGGCACAAGATCAGCGTGGAGTATTGTCCAAACCAGTCGCGGGCTTTCGATGGTCCCTCTGCTCTCGCGTAGGGAAGAGTGGCCATGAGCACCAGCGCGGAGTAACGCCCCAGCGCATGGGCGCAGATCAGGGCGCCGCACGCTGTTGTAAGCGAGTGGGCGGAGAGTGCTGACAGCAGTTGCCATCGTGCCGCGCAGGTGAATACGAGCGCGAGCACGCCGAAGGCTCCGACCCGGCTGTCCCGCATGATTTCAAGTTTTCGTTCTCTGTTCGTCCCGCCGAAAAGTCCGTCGGCGACATCGGCCAAGCCGTCCTCATGCATGGCACCGGTGAGCAGAACCCCAGCCAGTAGCGAGGCCAGAGAGGCTAGCGGTGTGCCCAGATACGGGGAAAGCGCTGCGAGCACTCCGGCACAGATGGCGCCTACGATGAGCCCGATGGCTGGGAAAAAGTGGGCGGCGCGGGGGAGTCGCGCAGGGTCGTAGGGCCAGTGCCCGGGCAGGGGCACGCGGGTCATGAACATCCAGGCGACGGCGGAGTCCTGCGCCAGAGCTGTCAAGGCTCTCATGGCTCTGATTCGGAAGCGGAGACGCCCGCGGATTCGAAGCTCGCCATCTCGCACATGATTTTAGCCGAGGCGTCGAGCAAGTGCATGGCCAAGGCCGCTCCTGTTCCTTCGCCTAGCCTCAAACGCAAATCGAGCAGCGGATCAGCGTTGAGTCGTCTCAAGACATCTGCGTGGGCGTGTTCATCGGATTTGTGGCTGAAAAATATGACCTGCCGACAGGCGTGGTTGATGGCTAGGGCAACAGTCGCTGCGGCTGTGGAGATAAAACCGTCCACTACAACAGGCACTCGTGCTTGTGCTGCTTCCAAGATAAAGCCTGTAATGGCTGCTATCTCGAGGCCGCCCACGGCACGCAGCCAGCCCAGAGGTCCTTCCGAGTCGCCGATGGTGCGGTAGCGGATCACAGCCTCGCGAACCACGCGGGTTTTTACGAGTAACCGTTCGTTGTCTATCCCCGTGCCCCGCCCAGTTGAAATCCCAGCCTCCATCCCGAGCAGCGCCGAAAAGAGCGCAGATGCTGCCGTGGTATTGGCAATGCCCATCTCCCCAGTTCCTACCATCTGAACCCCTTCGGCTGCAGCCTTACGCAACTCCTCCCGTCCTGCTTCCATAGCAGCAGCGCATTCTTCGCGGGTCATGGCGGGTTCTTTGGCGAAATTGCGTGTGCCGCGGCGCACGGTGCGGCGTGTGAAAAAGGTGGATTCGACCCCGTTAAAATCTGAGTCCACTCCGACATCTACTACTCCGAGTTGGATGCCCCCGTGGTGTGCGAGGACATTGATGCCGGCACCGCCGCTGAGGAAGTTGAGAACCATCTGTTCATTCACAGCGGCAGGGAACGCGCTCACGCCTTCTTCTGCTACACCATGGGATCCTGCAAAGACGACGATCTTTTTCGATGCGACGCATGGGTCCAGTGTCTGCTGGATCTCGCAGAGACGCACAGCGCAATCTTCCAGCATGCCTAGGGAACCGAGAGGTTTGGTTTTGTTTGCGATTTTCTTGAGGGCTAGTTGCTTGATGGATTCCACAGTCTCGAGTGTAACCTCACATGGTTGGCGACTCAATGTGTTTTCTCTCGATTTTTTTAGAGATCATGTGAAGTAAAACTGATGACAGTAGAAATTTTATGGACTCCCGCCGAATCTGACGCCTTGGTGCATCGCGATCTTTCCTCCACCTGTTGCGCTGTGATTGATGTGTTGCGTGCCACCAGTGCAGCCACAGCCGCCTTGCATGCAGGAGCGGCGGCGGTGATCCCGGTCAAAGAGGTGGAAGAGGCCTTGTCATTAAAAAATGTTCTTGGTCCCGACACGCTGCTTTGCGGTGAACGGAACCGAGTGCTGATCCCGGGCTTTGATTTCGGAAACTCCCCACCGGACTTTGCCTTGCCACGAGTGGTGGGCAAGACCCTCGTTCACACAACGACCAACGGCACCCGCGCGCTTCAGGCTTGCCGCCATGCAGCTTCAGTCTTGGCTGTGAGTTTCGCTAATCTGACAGTCTCGTCTCGTCGCTTAGCTGCGGCTGCTGCGAACGGGCAAAAGATAGCCTTGATCTGCGCAGGCACTTTTGAAAATTTCTCTCTGGAAGACGCGCTGTGTGCCGGAGCGCTGTGCCAGATGTTGGGGGTGAGCCATGCCGCGAGGCATATTTGGGAGTCTGCAGATCGGCCTCTGCTGAAAGCACTCGAACGCACAGCCAACGGGTCCGCGCTCCTCGCTATGGGGCACTCGGCAGATGTAGCTTGGTGTTCTGGTGTGGATACTTGCCCTACCGCGTGCTGCCTGTCGGTGGGTTCACATAACACCCACGCTCTGGTAGCGGCTCGTGACTGATCCTGGGGAGAGGGGGGGAAGAGGTATCCCGATCACCCTCCTTCGCGCAGGTGCTCCAGCGACATCTGGGCTAAT
>DYRQ01000098.1 GCA_020718645.1 Verrucomicrobium spinosum | reverse complement strand
CGAACGAGCTGTCTAAACGCAAAAAGGTCAGTATTAAGGACTGACCCCATTGTGTGCATGCTCACTGTTTGCGGGTGCAAGAACAACGCTGTCGAACGAGCTGTCTAAACGCAAAAAGGTCAATATTAAGGACTGACCCCGCTTCACAAAGTGTAATTTGCCATCAGGCGCGGATAAACCCAGATTATGCAATAGCACGCGAAGGGCACATCTGCTTAGTTGCTCGGGGTCTGCAGTAGATCACTACAGCGGCACCCCATAGGAACAGGCGAGCCTGCGCCTCACACCTGCATCCTTCGCGTGCTCTAGAATTCTCTGGATTCTACTCAGGCAGTGCTTGGGTTGTAGTTTGAGCTGAAGGAGCCCTCGTGACTCGCCCATTTTTTCCGACAACAATGCCGTTGTTTTGCAAGATGGTGCCCTCGGCTAAGGCGAGTTCTGCAATGGAGATGTGCCAGTCGGCCAAGGCACGCAGGGCGTTGCTGACAGACAGGGAGTAATCCCTTTGGAGTTGCATGACAGTGTAGGTGGTGGTGGTGCCTGCGCGCAGTTTTTCCTCCTCGGCGTTGAGAGCCTCGAGCGCATAGCTTTCTGCCTGCCTAGCGGCCTGGTAGCGCTTTTCGTTGGCTCGCACGGAGGCCAAGGCATTATCCACCTCGACGAGTATGTCTTGTTCCACGGCTTTCACCGCCAAGAGGGCTTGGCGTTTCTGTAGGTCGGCTCTGCTAGCTTGAGCGCGCTCAGCACTCATGCCCAGAGGAATGCCTACCACTACGCCAGCACTCCACTCACGGTCGTAGGCATCGGTTGCGCTGTTCAGGCTCTCTCCCACGGTATTCTCCCGCCCCAAGAGGCGGTAGCCTCCTCGGGCATCCACAGTGGGCAGGAGCTGGTTCTGGGCGTAACGCAGGGATATGCCTGCCTGTTCTGCCTCGGCCTTGGCTTGGCGCAGATCGGCTCGGTGGTTGAGCGCTGCTAAGGCATTAAAAAATGGAGAGGCAAACGCCGGTGGTAACGGAGGTTCAGTAGGGCGTATTTCTTCGCCGGTATGCGCGGCGATATCGGAGTATATGAGACGCTTGAGCCGATTAGCAGCCACGGTGCGATTCTGGGCGCTCTTGATCCATTCGCCCTCACGCGTAGCCGCCTCGGAACGAGCTTGGCTCACATCGAGCGGTGACATGACCCCGACTTCATATCGTGCCTGGTTTTCCTCGAGGAGTTTTCTCGCAAGCCGCAGGGAATCGGCACGGGCAGACGCCTCTCCAATTGAATAAATCAACTCGTGATAGGCCCGGTATAAGTTGGTGACTAATGAGGCGACAGAATGCTCGAACTGTGCATCGGCCACTTCCTTGCCCTTCCTAGCCACACGAAGTTGGGTAAGGTTTGCAGCAGGTCCGAAATCGCGCAGGAGAGGTTGGGTCAAGGACACACCTACAGACGAATTCCAATCACTAGCCATGGCACGCGTGGTGGTCTCGCTGTTGGATGCCTCGGCAAAAACATCGTATGCGAGACCTGTGGGCACCAATCCTGAGAGACCAAGCTTGTAGTCCGTTTTTTCACTTTCTGTAGAGCGAATAATTGGCGGGAGCTTGGCGCCGCTAGTGGTATCGGGGTTGCTCGTGATCCCGAGCGACTGTTTGAGGGCACGGCGATCAGCCCAAATATCATCAGGCAACTTGGGCGTCGTGGTGTCGGTCCAATCTGCCGACATCTCGAGTGATGGCTCAAAAGCCCCACGCTCCTCGCGGTGTTTGGTATAAGCTACGGGAGGCTCAAGGCGATCCACTTGCAGCTCGATATTCTCAGATAATGCCATCCGGATACAGTCTCCCAAAGCGAGGCTCAGAGGCGTCTTATCCTCTGGCTCCACACGAGTAGAATTCTCTGCGCTGGCAACTGCCACTGTGGAGTAAACTGCTATGCAAGCAAAAGCCCGGCATAGGGGAACAAGGCGCAGTGGAAAAAACATCATCGCTGGCTCAAGGCTGGACCGTGCCAATCCCTGTAACTGCCCCCAGTCCGATCTGCGATCCCACGCAAGAGTCGCGACTGCTCACCGTCGAGCTGTATTCCGACTGGATAAATGCGGGTGCGCCCCCCTGCTTTGCTTTCCATGTAATCTAGCTGGGAGTAAAAGAGCGTCTCAGGAGTTCCATCCAGCCCATCAGTGATCAGAAAAATAACATCGGGGCGAAAACCCAGCGCTTGGGAGATACCTTGGAGCATATCGGTAGATCCCTTGAGGTGCCGGCTTTTTTCCATGAAACGAATAGCCTCATTTTTGATCTGCTCAGCAGCAGGCATCAAGTCATTCGAAAAAACCTCAGCGCGGTCGGCAAACAGCACGATGGAAAACTGGGCTTCTGGTGGCAGGGTCACGAGCGAGCGGGCGATCTCCCGCTTGGCATAATCGAGACGCGAGACGCCACCGATTTTTTCCATCATGCTGCCCGACACATCGAGCACATAGACAAAAGTGCCTCCCCCAGCAGAGAGGCCAAAGAGAGACGCATCGCCTGAAGACCCTCCGATCATCGCGACGGCTTTCTCGGGAAGGAGGTGTCGCAGCGGAGGACGAGCTATCTCCCGTCTTAAATTTTCTGAAGGATCGGGGGGAAGACCCACCTGCTGGATAGCTGTGGGCAAGGTAAAACGACGCTCGATGAGAAGGGTATTTGAATCACCCGGACCCTCTTCGGCTACAGGCAGATCTAGGACATGAAATGTCTTAGTGGTGAACATTTGCCACCAGGTCGAACCCTCCCGAGCATCGTAGTTGTGGAGGTGTTGGGGCCAGACCCACGCGGCTGCCCCGGCATGAATCACGCCCGCAGCAAGCACTGAATACCAGAATGGCCGTCCAAACATAGAAGCCCCGTGTAGCACCAAATCCCTAACACAGCAAGCGGCGTTATCGTGTCATCACGGCACCAGACGGTGCCTGTGGAAAACATTGATCTTGGGCAGGGTATATTCGATTTCTTCGATGTGGGTTTCGATGACACTAAAACCGAGCCCTGTTTCTTGGAACCGGAGGAAGTAGGCTCGGCTTTTATCGAGGATACGATTCCAGTCGCGCTTGATCAACGCAGGATCCTCGATCAGAATTGCTCTTCCCCTCAAATGCACGACCCTGTCCCATTTTGAATCTGTGAAAATCCATTCAACATCGGGATGGCACCGAATCTGATCAATTTTCCGGCTATTGGGGGAGGCGATGGTGATGATCCAACTGACATCCTCGTCTTTGGCAACGCTCCCCATCCACCGTGCGTGGGGTCGTCCTGACTCGTCCACTGTGCTCAGCAGGCCGACTTCACATTCCTGGACTACAGCCAAGGCGAGTTGGAGAATTTCTGCGTTTGGTTGTGTGGGCATGTATTTTGTGTGCTGTCTCTAGGATTTTCCGACGGATCAGCCATCCTGTCAACCACAGGCTCTCTCCAACCTCCCCTGCGCTTGGATAGACAAAGCTGTCTCAAGCAGACTTGGCGGGATGCTTACTCCATGGAAGTCCAGGCATCTTTCCCGTGCAATTTCTTGCTGGGTGCCTGAAGTTTTTTCGGCGAAGGAAGTGCCTGAGCCTTGTGGGAAAGGTGAGTCAGTTGATGGGATGCTGGAGAGGCTGCCCTCTGTGGGGTCTGAGATGGAGCAGAACTCGTGGTGCGGATTCCGAGGAGGTCTTGCAGTTGTCCAGTCAGAGTGACGATGTGATCTGATTGCGATTTAAGTTCAGCAGCAGCACTGGCCGTCTGCTCGGCACTGGCGGCATTGGCCTGAGTGATTCTGTCCATTTCACCAACAGCCAAGTTGATCTGTTGCACCCCAGAACTCTGCTCACGCGAGGCGTTGGCGATCTGTTCGATAATGCCGTGGACAGCCACGACTCTCTCGAGAATACCATCGAGGTTGGCAGCAACTTTTTTACTGAGATCAGCTCCCCTTTTGCTTTTTGCCAGAGAGTCTGCAATCCTGTCCGAGGTCTCCCGAGCTGCCATGGCACTACGCTGGGCCAGGTTGCGCACCTCATCGGCAACAACAGCAAAACCAGCCCCGGCCTCTCCGGCTCGGGCAGCTTCGACAGCGGCGTTGAGGGCAAGAATGTTTGTCTGGAAGGCAATTTCATCTATGGACTTGAGGATTTTAGCGACGCCATTGCTGGATTCGGCTATCTCTTGCATAGCGCGTTCCATGCCTTTCATATCCTCGGCCCCAGCTTGGACGGTGCGCTGGGTTTCGGTGGCGATCTCACGGGCGCGATGGGCTTGCTCGTCATTACCTTTGGTCATGCTCGCCATCTGCTCGAGCGAAGAGCTGGTCTCCTCGAGCGAAGCTGCCTGCTGCGACGCGCCATCTGCCAAAGACGCGCTGGTTTGGGAGACTTGGTCGGAAGCGTTCAAGGAAAGGTGCGAATCTTCGCCCAACTGAATAGCTATATTGGCAACGGATTTTTTAAAGCTGTTGAAGAGGTTGGCCACATAGAAAGCAACGACCAATAAACCACCTGTGCCACCAAAGGCTATCATGAGATTGATGGACTTCGAAAACTGATAAGTGGCCTCGGCACCATCGCGAGAGGCAACAGATCGTTTCTCCACCAACGCGGTAATCTGCTCGACCTTGGAGGTCAGCTTGTCAAAAGTTGCTAGAGCTACGCCATTGAGAATCTCTTTGGCCTTGTCATGCTGGAACACCTTCACTTGGGAGATGGCTTTCTCACCCAGAGAATAATACTCGGCAACGGAGCTACGGTATTCAAAAAGCAGCGCTTTTTCCTCGCTGGTAGAGAGATGTTTCGCAAGATCATCGAGTGTAGAGACCCACTCTTTTTTCTTGGCTGCCATGACAGACTCCAGTGCTGTCACCTTGCTCATGTCAATCTGGGCAGCGGCTGCGAACTCAATGATACGGTAGTGCGCCGCCAGCGCGTTAGCCTTGTTGCAGAGACCTACTGCAGGAAGGCAGTCATCGGAGATGACCAGTGTTTTTTCTCGAATTTTTGCATTCTGCCACACGCCCATGAGACCCGAGACCGTCAGCACCATGGCGCAGGCGACAAAGATGATGATGACCTTAGTTCCAATTGCTAATTTTTTCCAGAACCCCATATATTTATTTCTTTCTCTTATTGTGGCACTCGTTAGCCCCGAACACCAGCAGTTGCATGACTCCGGTTCGGATCCATACCCACGAGTAGGGAAACAAGCAGCACCACCTCATTCAGAATAAAATCAGTCTGCTGCTTGAGTTCTTCGCTCGTGGAGGAGCTGTTTTCTGCCACAGCGGCATTGTGCTGGATGACCATGTCCATCTCCATGGCTCCGTTGCGGATCTCGGCGGTGCCACGCTGCTGCTCGTCAGTGGCTGTAGCAATCTCATCTCCCAAGGATTGTAGCTTTTCCATCTTGCCGCGCACAGAGGCTAGGCTCTCGTGGACTTGGGAGCAGAGCGAACACCCTTTGTCTGTTTTATCACTTGAAACCAGAATCAGATCGGAGGTTTCCTTGGAAGCCATGGCCACACGCTGGGCGAGATTGCGCACCTCGTCGGCGACTACAGCAAAACCAGCTCCCGCCTCTCCGGCACGGGCTGCCTCGACAGCCGCATTGAGCGCGAGAATGTTGGTTTGGAACGAAACTTCATCTATGCTTTTGACGATTTTCGCCACCGACTTGTTGGCCTCCATCATCTCCTGCATGGTGCGCAGCATCGCCTCCATCTCTCGATAGCTCGAGGACATGGCCTTGGCAGTCTCGGCTGCCACGGTGCGCACTTCTTGGCTGGTGGAGTTGACTGAGATAGCCACACTGTTGATCTCCTCGATGGCCGCGCTCGTCTGCTCAGCAGCGGCTGCCTGCTTGCTCGCACCCTCGGCCAATCCAGCGCCTGTCTCAGATGCCATCTTGGCGGCTTGGGTCACTTCATGAGCATGGGAAGCCAAGGATGAGACATGCTGAACAATATCCTTCACCCTTCTCACCATGAACCAGACTGACCCGACAGTCAGCGCTATTAGAATGACGCCGAACATGACGATGATCATCTTGGCCACTCCCTGTTTACCTTGGTATCGCGCCTTCTGCGAATCTGTGTAGGTGGAGACCTCTTTGCACAGCTCGACCATCATACCCCGATATTGGCGCCAAAGCGGGGTCTCTTTTTTATTCAACAGATCAATAGCCTCGGCGGAGTTACTGTTAGCCAAGGTATGAACCTGCTTGTGAACAGCTAGATCCTCAAGGTAGGTAGCCTTGATTTTGTCAGCCTGTTCACGCCAGGCAGGCATCCGTTCGAGCAGTGAGCTTTTATTGAGTTCTTGGTGCGTTGCCACAAAATCAGCGGCTGCCTTATCGAAATTTTCATAAGCCGTTTTTGTTTTGGGATCGAGAATGATGTTGCGGGTAGCCTGCCCCATCTGCAAGCCATGCGCCAGAAGCTGCCCTGCCTGATCTTTGACCACACTAGCCAGAGTGTAGTTATCTATCGCCTGCGAAGCTTGCATGAAAACGGCGATGATGGCGGCATTTCCCACTACCACAGACACACTCAATACCAATCCCACACCACGAATGAATTTCCTGAACGACATTTGTTGTTTCATACTATTTATTATTTAATTAGCTGCTGATATTGTTGTATGATCCTGCTTCAATTATTCCTTCGCGGGGCTGGCAGAGCGATCTGTGTTTTGCGACCGATTTGTAAGACACGCTTCCAAAGCGGAAACTGCTGACGAACTGGCTGACTGGCCAACGAGAGCGTGTGAGGCGATCCCCCGTGGTTACCTCCACCTGAAATCACCTGTGTCAGCCGCGAGGCTGCTTGGGACAGATTTTGAGCTTCATTTGCCAGTGAGTTGGCGGCACTAGCCGTGGACTCGGATTCCTTAGCATTATGCTGCACACTCGTATCAATACTGCCCATGGCCGAACTGATCTGATCGAGCCCGGTGCTCTGCTCTTGGGATGCAGTGTGAATTTCTTGAACCAGAGAGGCTGCTTGGCTCAGTTGCTTGAGCATGGTCTGCAAACTGGCAGAAGTCTCATGGGAAATCTCTATCCCCTCTTGTATTTTGTTGGCTGTATCTTTGGCGGCACTGGCACTCCTCTGAGCTAGGCGGCGCACCTCGTCGGCGACTACAGCAAAACCAGCTCCAGCCTCTCCGGCACGGGCTGCCTCAACGGCGGCGTTTAGGGCGAGAATGTTAGTCTGAAACGCGATTTCATCTATTGAATTGACGATGCCAGATATTTGTTCCATGGCTACGGATAGACGATCCATCTCCTGAGCACAGATTTGGCCAGACCGACGCACATCGTCGGTCTTTTTCCTACCTGAATCAGCGCTCGCCAAATTGTTTTTCGTCTGGCTGGAAAGCTGCAACACCGAAGCGCTGGTCTCCTCGACAGCAGCCGCTTGATGAGTGGCTGCATCAGCAATCACTTTGCTCGATTGCAGGAACTGGACTGCAACCACCCCCATGCGTTCCGATTCTTCGCGGATGGTCACATTGACTTTTTCCAGAGGAGAAACCACCAAGGCAACAAAGGCGATCAACGCCAAGACTATTACCGCCAAGGCAGCTACCGAGGAAATTTGCACCACTTGGAGCATCCGCTCGTGCGTGGCTTGTTGCTGACCCTCCAAATTTTTACGCGAGGCCACAGAAAATTCGTCCATCTGGGCTGCCTCTTTCGCAGCAATATCTCTAATTTCTGCTTCAGCTTTTTTAGCAATAAACAGTGATATATCCCTCAGCGCCTCAGTGCAGGGACGATCCCTGCCCTGCATATATTGGTCAGCGGCTCGGGCTCCCTCGAAATGATCCTCGTTGAAGTCGAGCATCATCTTGGCGTTTTCATATTGCACAGAGAGTTCCTTGTGCTTGGCTTCCACATCGGCCAAGGGCTTGAGAATGTCGTCGCGCCCAGAGCACATTTTTTTCAGCTCAACCGCAATCTGGCGAAACTCAGTTTCACGATCCTGAAATGCCTTGGTGTATTTCTCCTTGGCATCGGCATACTTGCCTCGAACTAAGATATTTTTCCACTCTTGCACTTGGGTCTGGAAAACAGACTGCATGTCGCGAACCCGGATCAGGATTCGCATGGTATCCATCGAACTATCTGCCAAGAACGCATTGGAAGAACGCATTTTCTTACCCATGCCATCCAATAACTCAACCACGAGAGAGTGAACAGTGCGCTCCTGTCTGACCACCTCACGAAACAGGAGAGCTATAACCACCGATGATAGGAGCGCCATCCCGAGAATGGCTCCAATAAACTTCAGTTTGATACCCATGCGACTAAAAATAATCCTGCATTGCGACTTGTTATTATCAACTATGTTATATAGACTTCGTGAGCAGAGGTCGGAGATTTTTATTTGAGAGCAGCAGCCACTGCCTCAACAACTTTAGCCACTTGGCCTTGGGGATCACCCTTGGTAACTAAATTCAACTCAAAGGGAATCTCAGCATCCGTGGTGAGCACTTTGACTTTGTCATTGGCCAAGGATGAGGCAAAGAAGCCGATACCCGTAGGAAGCTGTGCGACAATGGTAGGAATATTCCGGGGCTCATCCTGCACAATGGCTCCCTGCTCTACTATTTGGGTGTCACCCAACAAGAGATGTTCGATGGTAATGCGCCAGCCGTTGTTCTGCTTGGCTACCACTGATTGGATCGGGCCAGCGGTGCCGCCGACATCTTTCCAATCCCGAATTTTTCCGCTCAGAATACCCACCAACTGATCTTTAGTCAACGAGGCCACTGGATTGGCTGGATTCACAGCAAACACAATTTTGCTTGTCTTGGCCGTTGTTGTTTTCAGAGCAGAGGCATCCACAGCACCAGGCTTTAAGACATTGGCTGCCTTGGCAGCAGCAGCCACAGGACCGCCTACCAATGCCACTTCTGCCTCGCCAGTGCAGAGATGCACCAGACCCAAAGCCGTCTGCGAAGGAATAGCGACAACAGCCGTGCCGGCCTGCGCTTCGATCTGGGCTTTTTTCTCCTCAATGATTTTGACAATGGTCACCGATCCGGAAAGTTTCACAGGCTGAGCATTAACAAGCTTAGGTGATATGAGGGCAAAAACCAACAAGGGAGCAACTAGGATGTTTTTTAGCTGTGTCATAGCTAAGACAATACACCCAACAGAAAGCAATTCAAGATTTTTATGATCCCATCAGAAAAAATTATTATTGAGATGTTTTACCATCAATAAAACTTTTTCTTTATCCCAGATTTTGCATTAGACACCATGTTTTCTACTGATGCAGAGCTAAA
>DYRQ01000097.1 GCA_020718645.1 Verrucomicrobium spinosum | reverse complement strand
TCATCCGGAAGAAATTGTCAAATGTCAAGCGTTGACCCCACCCCACGGGGAAGTTTTTTGGACAGGATTTACAAGATGGTCAGGAGGGAAGATATTTTCACTCTCACCATCCTGAAATATCCTGTTTATCCTGTCAAAATTCTCCTCCCGCTGCGTCGTGGCGGACTTTGCGGGAGACATGCTGGACTGCGGCATTTCCCGCCATCCCTCATTCCGCTATCCGTGCGATTCGTGAAATCCGTGGTGAACCAGCCGCTAACAGGCAAGATTATGCACCGTGACCCCTAGTTCCATTCTCGACTATTATAGCGGCACCTTCAAGCCTTCGGCTTCAGCCAGCTTTTTCTGATTGGCGTCGAAGGTGAGGAATTCTCTGGCTCCCAGATGGAGTGCGGTGGCGACATGCAGCACATCAAATCCCCGATAACCTTCAGTCCATGTGTATTGAGATGACAACCGCTCCGCAATACTGGCCACATCCGCCCATTCCACCGGCACAACAACAATGGCTCCAGAAGCGATATTGCCATGAAATTTCGCCAAGGCAGCCTGGGCTGTCGTCCGGTCAAAACCTTTGGATGGGTCTTTCGCGTGCAGGAACGCCTGCCATCGGGTCGCCTGTCGGAACTCGAACAGGAGCGGTGAAGCAATGTAGAGTGCCTCGGACATCTGTGCGAAGTGTCTGGCCGCTTCCATAGAATTTGCCTGATTGCGGAACATCGCGCACAGAAACGATGTGTCTGGATACGCGATCATGCCTGATCCTCGGCCAGCTCAGCGTCTCGCATGGCCCGGACTTCCTCCATTGAAAATACCCGGTCGCCCCAAACCTCTTTGAGCTGAGCCATGATATCCGGCTTAGGAGCCGAGCGGGGAGCGGACACCTGGGCCAACGAAGTGAGCTGGGCAAAGGGGCGCCCCCGCTTGATGATCTGAACGGTTTCCCCGTGCTCAATCCACGAAGAGACTCGGCGGAAATTGTTTCTGAGATCTGCAACGGTAGCGGTTTTCATGATACTATATAGCTATCATGTATTATATTATTGTCAAACACCCCCTTGCCATACTTGCTCAACACACCCCATCACTGAGCCTAGGCTTGGGTGCTCGGGGGGGGGAGTAGATTCTACCCCAAATTCCTCAATTGAAAATGTAGGGAACCAAGGAAAATTCTATTGATTCGATGATTATCGAGATAGAGGGTTGGAATTGTGTGCACCACGATGTTGAAGCAGTCGTAGCTGCAAGGGGAACAGAATACGGAAAAAAATTTCAATCCTATCGGATAGCTGGGCGGAACGACTACTGGCGGCAGACTTTGATGAGGGTCACTAGGCCGATGACTTGGAAGAGGATGTTGGGCAACCAGATGATCAGCTCCGGCAGGGCTGCTGGGCGGGCTTTGAAAGTCTCCGCCACGATGGTGAGAAAGTAATAGGCAAAGACGACACCGAAACTCATCACGACGCCGACTGAGGTTTCACGCCTGTGCGAACGAATTGCCAGCGGGATACCGACGAGCACGAAAGTGAGACAGGAGAGAGAGCTGGCCACGCGCTTCTGGATTTCGGTCAGCATGGGGGTGAAATTGTAACCCTCGCGCTTCGAGCTGGGGGCAGAAACCTCATTGAACAGATCCTCGATGTTGAGCGCGCCCAAGCCTTTCTTTTTTTGCACGCTGTCGAAGAGTCGGTTGAGCGGGATGGTCAGTGGCAATTCCTCGAACCGGCGGCCAGTCTGGATTTTTTGCAGATTTTCCGGATCTTCGGGTGAGCGGTTTTCCATGCGGGCATCGTAGAGTTTGAGCACGATGGCGTTGTTTTTTTCGTCAGCCAGAATCTCGGCTTTGGCAGCGCGGAAGGTGCGCACGGGGCGGTCTTTGCGGTCGAGATCCCAGACATGCATATTTTCCACGATATTGCCAGTTTTGGTGCCGACATAGATGCGTTTGCCGGGGAACTGATCAATGACACTATCGTCCTCGAAGAGTGATGTGGGACTTTCCGAAGCGAGCCTGTAAACCATGCTCTTGATGCGGAGCTGGGCTTCGGGTGCCAGATAGAAATTGATCACCATGCAAAACATGCTGCAGGCGACGGCCAACAGGAGGACAGGCGCGCAGAAAGTCGCCAAGCTGATCCCCCCTGCCCGCACGGCGACTAGCTCACTGTCTGCCGACATGCGCCCGAAGACGAGGATCACTGCGGTGAGCAGCCCCCATGGCAGAGTGAATACGAGAGAAAACGGAATCAGCATGACGACGAATTCTACGACGAAACTGATGGGGACATCGTTATTGACCAGCAGGTCAAACATACGGGTAAAGACATTGCCCAGCACGAGCACGAAAGTCAGGATACCCACGGCCATCAGGGTGGCCTGCATCACATCCAATAACAGTTTTCGGTGTAGTATGTTCATCCTTGCGGCATTGCCGCGAATGCTCTCTACTATCGCATGGTGGACACGCCACACAAGCAGAACTCCTCAATGGAAACAGAAAAAAGGTGAATAGCCCGACGCACACACCCGTCCATACTCCTGGAGATGGAGCGGATGACACCCAACTGGTGGAGCAAGCGCGGGCTGGCAACGAGCCGGCCTTCGAGCAGCTTTTCACCCTCTATTTTCCCAAAATTTACGGAGTATTGCACCAGATGACCGGAGACGCAGCCATGTCGGAGGATCTTGCGCAACAGGCAATGATTAAAGCTTGGCGCAACCTCGCGGGGTTCGATGCGCGTTCTAAATTCAGCACCTGGCTCTACCGCATTGCGGTCAACTGCGGCCGCGATTACCTGCGTTCCCTCAAATCGCGCCCGGCTGCCCCCTTGAACAAGCTGGACGAGGATCAGCCTGACCCCGAGCAGGCAGACACGAGAACGCCCGAGGATCGCGCCCGCGCCTCAGAACTGAAAGCGGCCTTGGCCGACGCGCTCGATAAATTATCGCCGGAACACCGGGAGGTATTCATCCTCGGCGAACTCCAGCAACTCCCCTACGAACAGGTTTCGTCCATTTTGAAATGCAAGCGGGGCACAGTGATGTCCCGCATGCACTACGCCAGGCGCCACCTACTCAAGCTCCTCCAACCTTACCTCCCCGACACACGCGAACAGAAAGGGTCCGCAGCATGAACGACAACGACCGCAAGATTATCGCGTCGGCCTACTTGGACGGGGCTCTGGATAAAGAGGAGACTGAATGGTTCGAGAACGACCTCAAAGACAACCCGCAGACGGTGCCTCACCTCGAGACCATCCGCTCCCTGCAAACAACTCTGCGAGCCCTCCAAGCTGATCTCCCTCCGCACTCGGTATCCTACAACTACCAGAGAGTGAAAGCCCAACTGCGCGGCGCCCGCCCTGTCTGGTCCTTCCCCTCGTGGCTCTTCCCGAAACTCGTCCCAGTCGCGGCCATCGGCTGCGTGCTCATCTTGGTGTGGAGCGTCTTGAACCAGCATGAACTCTCCGCTGTCGAAATAGCGTGGTCGCCCGACCCAGAGGTTTCCGTATCCACTTTTCGCAGTGGCGAAGCCCAGGTGATCTGGGCCAGCGGCTTTAGCTACCAAGGAGGCGAATGAGACTCTCTCTGATAGCCATGCTGGTGCTCCTCTCGGGAGCCCTCGCTCATGCAGAACTCTGGCCATGGGGCTGTGTCGTTTATGCCTCCCACGGCCAACCCGAGCCGTGCCACCATCTGGCTCCTTATGAAAAAGATCTCCGCTCCACCTTCGGCTACGAGCGGATGGAAGTAATCGGCACCGCCTGGGCCTACGGACCCGCCACGGAACAGACTTGGATCTCTCCCACTCGCGATTTCTTTTTGAAGGTGGATCCCGATGGTCAAGCCGCCGCGAAAAACGCTGTGCAGATCGAGTTGTTCCAGAGGGAAAAAAGCCTCGTCAAAGCCAAAGCCAAACTCAACGGGAAAACCCCTGTATTCATAAAAGGGCCAGAGTATAAACAGGGGCAGCTCATCGTCATCCTCCACCTCAAAGACACGGCCAGTTCCCCCACCTATTTCCGATGATTGGGCTCGCTGCTGGGAGAGGCTGAGAAATTTACCTTTTCCAAACCGTTCAATCCGTCTTTGCTATCTCCTATGTCTGCCACGACGGTTTCCTTGCTCAAAAAATTTGACGCGTTCGAGGAGGTTCCTGACTCTGAACAAGAAGCCTTGGCCACTCACTTTGGGACTGCAGCTTACTCTCACGGACAGCTCATACTCGGGGAGGAGACAGACCCGACCCACCTCTTTTTCATCAACAGCGGGCGCGTCCAGATATTCAAAACCTTCCCCGGGTCGGTCAACTTCCTGACGATCTTGGAAGGCGGCGATATTTTTGGCGAGGTAGCTTTCATTGACCACGGCGAGCGCTCTGCTGGAGCTTCAGCCATCGGCGAAGTCTCCGTGCTTTTCTTAACCAGAGACGAGCTTGAAAAAATGATCGAGACCCAGCCGAAAACCAGCGCCCTGTTCCTCACCGGCCTGATGAAATCCCTCACGAGAAAATTCCGTGCCGTCTGCCGCGGCATGGATATGAAGTCGCCAGAAAATGCGCTACTGGATCTGATCACCACCGGACAGATGGTCAAAGTCTCTCTGTCCAATGGCGTGGAATACATCTGCCGTATCAAATACGCCGACACGCGCACGCACGCCCCCCTGTTGCGGGTGGACTCGAAAGGGCGCGAAATTTATCTCCCGTTTAACCAGGTGCAATCCATCTCCCTCCCTGACTCGTTCGGGCATTTTTAATTAGGGGTCACACTATGAATCTCTTGCTTGGAGTGGTAGAGGGGCTGAGGGAAATACAGGCTCACAAATTCCGTTCGTTCCTGACCATGCTCGGCGTCGTGCTCGGCGTGGCGTCACTCCTAGCGATGTTCGCGATGACAGCGGGCATGACAGCCGGTTTCCAAGATATGTTGACCCAGGTCGGCGGGCTGGAACGAGTGAGTGTAGTGGACGCTCCGGTGCCTCCAGCTCAAGAGTTGATGAAAGATGCCAGCCCAGGTCGCACTTACCGAGACGCCGAGACCATTCGCAAGAACGCCACGCTGATCCGCAGCGTGTCCCCCGAGCTGGCGATGCACACGAAAGTCACCTCGGGCTCGAAATTTATCAACACCCGAGTCATCGGGGTGGAGGACCCGTATTTCACTATCGAGCGCCACACGATCGATCACGGGAGACTCTTGGGCGACTTGGATCACCTCCAGTCCAAACCCGTCTGCGTCATCGGATGGCAAGCTGCCAATGAACTGTTTCGCACCTCTGGACCTCAGGTGATCGGCGAGAAAATACGCATACAGGGCGTGCTATTTACAGTCGTGGGCCTATTCGAACGCTACGAAACCGAGAGCCAAAAACGAACCCGAGAACTCGGATTGGCGCCCACCCAACCCGCACCAAAAGGCAACGGAAGACGGGGCGGCTTCGATCCCCTGCGATGGAAAAACATGGTCGTCGCCATACCACACTCCACCTTCTTCCAGCTCTATCGCAGCTCCAGCATCGTCAATAATGTGGATCAAGGTCCGAACAAAAAACTCGATTCGCTGACCGTAGAGATCGCGAATGTTGATGAATTCGAAGACGCGCTAGAGCAACTGCGCAATATCATGCTAGTGACGCATAACAGCATCGAGGATTTCGCCTTCGACACGAAAGAAAGCTGGTTTGAGTCCGTGCAACGCGCGTCGCGCAACGCCCGCATCTCGGGTGGAGTGATCGCAGGGATCAGCCTCTTAGTCGGTGCCATCGGCATCTGCAACATCATGCTCGCCTCCATCTCCGAACGCATCCGCGAGATTGGCATCCGCCGCGCGGTAGGCGCGAAATCACGCGACATTTTCATCCAGATCATCGTCGAGAGTTGCGTGCTGGCAGCCATTGGCGGTGTCTTGGGTCTCTTGGCCACCTTTGGGCTTTTACATCTCATTACCACCCTTGTGCCCCCTGATAACGCCCCGATCATCGAACCTAGCGCAGTCATTTTCAGCCTCAGTTCGGCAGTGGTGGCGGGTATGCTGGCCGGCATTTATCCGGCATGGAAGGCCGCCTCTCTGAACCCAATTGAAGCCTTGCGCTACGAATAAAAACCGTCAAACTACCCATAACACGCATGTCAGCAGAACATAACGACCTCATCTTGGCCACCTGCTTGGAGCATGGTTATCTCACCCAAGAATTACACCAATCCGCCTGCGACCACCTCGCTGCCAACCCAGATGCACCCGTCCTCGACTGGCTCTGGGAACAGCAACTGGTCACCGAGGAGGTTTACCACTGGCTGGCTTCACTCGGCCAAGAAGGTGAACCCCAGCCCACCCACGCGGAGCCTATCGCCATCGAGGCGACCCAGATTCTCGAGGTCGTGCGCGGCCCCTCGGTCATTGAGCCACCCGCCGAGATGCCGACACGGGTGCAGGAGTTTTTGCGGCTCGCCGCCCAAGCCGATGCCTCGGATGTCCATCTGGGCGTCAACGCCGCCCCGCTCATGAGGCGCTTCGGGGAACTGGTCCCCATGTGGCCCGGTGCCCCCCTGCTCACAGCCGAGCAGACCGACGCTCTGGCCAACGCTTTTCTCGATCAGGAACAGCTCCACAACCTCAAGGATCACGGTGATTGCGATTTCTGCTACGCCACCCCCGAAGGCCGCTACAGAACTAGCGTGATCCGCCAGCGACTCGGCACGGACATGGTCTTCCGCCTGATCTCCTCCACCATCCGCACCATGGCCGATCTGGGTCTGCCCGACATGCTCAAACGGCTAACCCAGTTCCACAACGGCTTGGTGCTCGTCACAGGTCCCGTCGGCTGCGGTAAATCCACCACGCTGGCCTCGCTGATTGATGAAGTGAACCACACGCGCCACGACCACATCATCACGCTGGAAGATCCTATCGAATACAAGTTCGACTCCTCCACCTGCCATGTCACCCAGCGCGAAGTAGTCCACCACACGCGCTCCTTTGCCAGCGCCCTGCGCGCCGCCCTGCGCGAAGATCCGGACATCATCATGGTCGGTGAAATGCGCGACCTCGAGACCATCTCCCTCGCTATCACAGCCGCAGAGACAGGCCATCTCGTCCTCTCCACCCTGCACACCGCCAACGCGGCTCGCACCTTGGACCGCGTCTTGGATGTCTTCCCCGTGGATCAACAAGCCCAGATCCGAGTCATGGTGAGCGAATCCCTCCGAGGCATCATCTCGCAGCAGCTCATCCCTCGCGCCGATGGCACAGGCCGCGTGCTGGCCCTAGAGATCTTGATCAATACTCCGGCTGTGGCATCGCTCATCCGCGACGGCAAAACCTTCATGCTCCCAGGCGTCATGCAGACTGGTAAAAAACAGGGTATGCGCCTGATGGATGACTCCATCTTGGAATTGCTCAATGCCGGCATCATCACACCCATGGAGGCATGGGAACGCGCCGAGAATAAAAAGAATTTCGAGCAGTATTTGAGGAAATAAGGCCATGGCTCAGATTGACACACTCTTTCACTACCTCGTCTCCAGCGGGGCCTCCGATCTCCATCTCAGCGAGGGGCAACCACCCAAATGCCGACTCCACGGCGACATGCACGCCTTCCGCGAGGAGCCTCTCAACCACGAGGAACTGGGCGGCATGCTCAGCGAAATCGCGGGCGCACCCAGATGGTCCAAATTCGAAGAAACAGGCGACCTCGATTTCGCCTACGAGATGGATCGCGACACCCGTTTCCGCTGCAATTACCTGAAGCAAAGCAATGGTTACGGGGCCGTATTCCGTATCATCCCCACCAAGATTCGTTCCCTTGACGACCTCGGCGTCCCGCAGGTTATCAAAAAATTCGGGCACTTGCGCGGCGGTCTTGTGTTGGTCACTGGCCCGACAGGTAGCGGTAAATCCACCACGCTGGCTGCGCTCATTGACTATATTAACACCAACCTCGCCCGCCATATCGTAACTGTGGAGGAGCCCATCGAGTTCGTGCACCAGAACAAGCGCAGTATCATCACCCAGCGCGAAGTCGGCGAGAATACGCCCTCCTTTGCCCGCGGCCTCAAAGCCGCTCTGCGCGAGGATGCCGATGTCGTGCTCGTCGGTGAAATGCGCGATCTGGAAACCATCTCCCTCGCCCTCACGGCTGCCGAGACTGGTCTCTTGGTGTTCGGCACGCTGCACACCAACAACGCCCGCAAGACTGTGGACCGTCTCATTGATGTCTTCCCTGCCGACCAGCAAGACCAAGTGCGCACGATGCTCGCCTCCTCCCTCCGCGGTGTGGTGGCACAGCTTTTGTTCAAACGCTCGGATGTGCCGGGCCGGCTGGCGATCAACGAAATCCTCGTGGCCAATGCAGCGGTCGGCGCGATCATCCGCGAAGGCTCCACACCCAAGCTGCAAGATGTCCTCGTCGCCGGTAAAGCCGATGGCATGCAGCTCATGGATGACGCGATCATGACCACTCTCAAGGC
Organism: Verrucomicrobium spinosum; assembly: GCA_020718645.1. Taxonomy (GTDB): domain Bacteria; phylum Verrucomicrobiota; class Verrucomicrobiia; order JADLBR01; family JAIBCM01; genus DYRQ01. Next base: position 865 of record DYRQ01000097.1, on the reverse strand, counting down.
AGGCAAGATCAGCCCACAAGAAGCCTACATGAAGGCCATTGACAAACAGCGTTTCGCCCAACTCGCCGGGATGTAACACCCCCGCTGTTCCGCATAACAAAGGCTCGACGGTGCTTGACCTCACGAGCCCATCATGCTGATTTGCCGCATGACCCCCGTCCACCACAACGACCAACACCGCAGACGCGCTGAGCAGGTGGACGCAGCGTTGGCGCATTGCATTGAAAGAGCCAAGTCCGATGGCATTGCCGTGCGTGAAGTCCTCACCTCCCTCGGGCCTGCCAGTTTCTGTTTCGCCTGCTTCGTGCTCTCGGTTCCGTTTATCCAACCCTTTTCCCTCGGCCCTCTGACCATGGCCAGCGGCGCCGCCTTCATGGCCGCCGGGTGGCAGATGGCCCACGGCCACGCGATTCCTATACTGCCTGAGACTCTGATGCAGCACCGCCTACACGGGACAGGCTGGGTTTACACCCTCCAGCTCTGCCACAGAATCCTAGGCTGGTGCCGCGCGATCAGCCGCCCGAGAATGCAATCGTGGCTCACCGGGCAGAGGGGAGATCAATTCGTTGGCTGGCTCATCTGCATCGGGGGATTTCTCTTGGCCGTGCCCATGGCCAATATCCCGTTCAACAATGTGCCCCCAGCGCTGATGGTGCTCTGTGCGACGATAGCCTGGCTGGAGATGGATGGCCTCTTCGCCTTACTGTCCATGGTGTGGGGACTCGTGGCGCTCGCATTTTTTGCGGTTGTGGGGTGGCTGGTCTGGACCTCGGGCGGGTGGCTGGTGGAGCACATCCAACAGTGGCTCCAGTGAACCCAGATTATGCAATTGAAAACATGGGGAACTAAGGAAAGTCTGCTTTAT
>DYRQ01000096.1 GCA_020718645.1 Verrucomicrobium spinosum | reverse complement strand
TGGGGCATTACTGGATACCCGATTGCAACCCGCGGGCAGCCCTCGCCCCGAATGATGTGGCCTGCCTAGATTACAGCGCGGCTCTGGGCGGGCGTCTCACCGCTTATCGCTGGGATGGCGAACAGGAGCTATTGCCGGATCATTTCGTGGTCGGGGCAGGCTGAAATTGGATTAGGGCATAACTTAGATCGTCGTCCCAAGTGGTTGGATCGTCGTGCCGAGCAGTGCATGGGTGGTTTGCGCTGAGCGCAGGCATGCGGTCACCGCGCGCTCTCAAAAAATCAAGGTTGCAATTGGATGGTGGACTCAATTGTATGAGTTGTAGGAAAGAAATGGCTGACACTCTCAATAATCCGAGCTTGCTCGATCTCACTTTCAGCGGGCTGCAAGAGCTGCTGGTGCAAAGCGGGCTCAAACCTTCTCATGCCGCAGTCATCTGGCGGTTGCTCTATCGCGGATCCTGGGATGGTGAGAGCCGTGCGCCGCGCCTCGCTGCCACTGTGCACGATTGGTGGGATCATCATCGCCCTCTGCCTGTGGCTTCTCTGGGTAGATCGGTTGCCACCGACGAGTTTTCTGAAAAATACACCATACATCTCTTGGACGAACAGGTCGTAGAAAGTGTGGCCATGCGTTACCCTGGTAGAAACACGGCATGTCTGAGCACGCAGGTGGGGTGCGCTATGGGGTGCCAGTTTTGTGCGACGGGGCAGATGGGTTTTCGAAGGCATTTGCAGCCTTCGGAGATTGTGGCGCAGGCGCTCTTGCTCCAGAGCAGGTTGATGGAGGCAGGGGTAGGTGGTTTGCGCAATATCGTGCTGATGGGTATGGGCGAGCCGTTGCACAACTACGAGGCTGTCATGACGGCTCTCGATATCCTGACAGATACGCGCGGCCTCAATCTTGGACCAAAACGCGTGACACTAAGCACGGTGGGTTATGTGCCGGGCATCCTACGCATGGCAGAGGAACGCAGGCCATACCGACTGGCTCTGAGTTTGCACGCTGCGGATGATGCCCTGCGCCAAGCCATGATTCCGGTCGCCCATCGCTGGCCCCTTGGAGAGTTGATAGAAGCCTGTCGCATTTACCAGAGACAGACGGGAAAACGGATTTTTGTCGAGTGGACATTGGTGGAGGGCGTGAACGATAGTCGCGAGCAGGCAGCGCAGTTGATCGAAGTGCTGCACGGATTGGACGCTCATATCAATCTGATCCCGCTCAATCGCACGGCGGGTTATCGTGGTGAGCCGAGCGGGGTGGCCTCAGGTCAAGCGTTTCAACGCGCCGTCAAAGCGGGTGGTTTCCCTGCAACGATACGGCAGGCTCGTGGCCTTGATATCGCTGCAGGATGCGGGCAACTGGCGGGTGCGGTTTAGGCGGAGTGCAGGGATCCACTGCGGGAGCGTCTGCCCTCGGAGGGGTTGTAGGCGAGGCGTCCCGATAGAGCGTTGCCTCCTGAGTTGTGACCCACCGAGAAGTCGCTCATGGCACTGGTGAGGCGGGCGGAGGAGTTCGATCGTTTGATCGAGGAGGTCTGGCGGATCGCGGCAATAGCCTGTGTAGCACGGGCTGCTGTAGCACTGCCACGGATGAGCGTGGTGAGTTGATCGAGGATGGAGTTCAGAGAAGATGCTTCGGAGTTGAGCACATTGGATGAAGCGGCAGATTCCTCGGCGAGAGCTGCGTTTTTCTGTGTGGCCTGATCCATCTGGTGCATGGCTTGGGTGACTTGGGTGATACCAGTTTGCTGTTCAGAGGCCGAGGCTGCTACCTCCACGACGAGCTGATCTACTTGGCGAATTCTTTGGACGATCAAGTCGAGGCTCGTGGCCACCTGATCGCTCAGCAGGACACCACGGTTGCTGCGCTCGATGGATTCAACAATTTTATCAGCCGTCTCTCGTGCCGCCATAGCCGAGCGTTGGGCTAGGCTGCGGCGGATGATGGCCTGATAGGATTTTCTGTCGGTCACGCCTGATTCTTTCATGGCAGCGATGGTCTGGGCGAGTTGCTGGGCTACTTTGAGAGTTCCGCTCAACACCTCGCGCGCTTGTTCGCGATTCGTGCGTGCGCTTTCGGTGGCCAAGTCGAGGGCGGAGCGTTCACTTCCAGAACGCACCAGCCACGAGACGAGCACAATCAGGACGAGGAAGATAGAAACCAGCTTGGTGAGAATAGGAGTCACCAGCCTCATTTTGAGATTTTTCGATTTTTGCATGCCACGGCAGAGTGGATGTCAGAGCATGCAAATTCCAAGGTGGAGCTGTAACAATTATGTGAAGCTCGGAGAACTAATCTTTCGTTTACGATGTGAAGAAAGGGCGATACTCGGTGTGCAGATTGTGGCCGCGCCAGTGCAGGAGGGTGAATCCCTGAGGCGTGCCGTGGTGATCCCCGTGCCACCATGCGCCGCATCCCGGTGGGATCGCAGCCCTAACGCCATGCATGCCCCCCCCTTCCAACTCATTCGTTGAATCATTGCAGAAATGACAGGCATCCTTTAACATCCACAAAAACAAGACCTATGGCCGATCCCGAACAAACTCTCGACTACTTGGAACATCAGATACCCAGCCTCTCCGCCGCTGCGGTGGATGTCGCCTATTGGCAGGCACTGGCCTCCGGCCAGGCGGTGCTGGTGAGCGGTGATGACGGTATTTATCAAGTCTTTGCCGATGGCACGAAGAAGCTCGTCAAACCCGCCGAGAAGCCGCTGAGTGTGCCAACCGGAACCCGCGTCCGCCTTCCATGAATCATGCGATCCCCAGACTCCGTATGTTCGCCGGGCCAAATGGCTCCGGAAAAAGCACCATCAAGAGCGTGGTGCCCGCAAAACTACTGGGCGTTTATTTGAACCCAGATGAGATTCAAAAGGACATCGCAGACCGGGGGTTTCTGGATGTGCGGGACTACGGCGTAGAGACGACGCGGGATGAGATCCTGCCGTTCTTCATGGACTCAACACTGCTTCAAAAGGCGGAGATGGACGACGAGGCGAGTTGCCTGCGTTATAGCGACGGGAAGTTAAGCTTCTTCGAGGTATGCGTGAACGCTTATTTTGCCTCGGTGGCGGCAGATTTTCTGCGGCAGAAACTGCTAGAGCGGCGCGTGTCATTTTCCTTTGAGACTGTGATGTCCTCGCATGACAAGGTGGCTCTTTTGGAAAAGGCTCAGAACCTCGGCTATCGAACCTACCTTTACTACATCGCCACGGATGACCCTGCCATCAATGTGTCTCGTGTAAAAGCACGAGTCAACCTAGGCGGGCATGATGTGCCGGAAGACAAAATCGTGAGCCGTTATGAACGATCCCTCGGCCTATTGATAGAGGCGGTGAAGCAGTCGAACCGCGCTTACCTTTTTGACAATTCGCGCCAAAGTAGCGAGCGGTTGTGGGTTGCCGAAATCACCGATGGTCACGACTTGGAACTGAAGTGTGATCCGATGCCCAGATGGTTCCAAAAAGCCGTCTGGGAGAAAGTCCAACCCCATGCCTGAACAAACCCGCTCCGAGCGCGATTTCCAGCTGCGGAATCTGGGTTGAATGATCTGCCACTCGGTGCTGAAGCGTGGCGAAAGTGAAGTCCTGAAAAATCTCTTTGTGCTACCTTTGCAGAAAAGAGCCGTCCTAGAACAGGAAGACCTCTCTACTGTCTAGGAGACGGAGAAAGGGCGATATTCCGTGTGCAGGTTATGGCCGCGCCAGTGCAGGAGGGTGAACCCTTGGGGGGTGCCGTGGTGATCCCCGTTCCACCATGCGCCACAGACTGCGCCACCCGTCAGGTAGGTGCGCCCCTGCCATTCATTTTTTTCAGATACATGCAGGTGCCCTTGCAGCACGACAGGCACTCGGCTGCGTGAGAAGATTTTTACTACTTCGGCTCCGTTGTGGAGAATCAGGTTGTGGGGCACGGGTTCGTAGGCGCCCTTGGTGGCACTCGGCAGGGTGCTGAGCGCAGGCACATGCAATACGGGCACGCAGAGGGAGGAATCTGTCTCCGATAACTTTTTATCCAGCCACTCGAGCCGTTCAGGGGCGATGAACCCTCTGTATCGTTGTGGGACGGGGAGGAGTTCTAAGGTGTCTAGGACAATCCATGTCCTACCTAAAATCGTTTGGGTATAGCAGGTGTCCAGACCACAAAAATGTTCGCGATAGAGACGGCGCGGGTCGGGCGCGGGTGGAGAACCATCCTCAGGAAAGGCGCCAAAGAGATCGTGGTTGCCAAGACAAAAGAGGCAGGGCACGCGTAGCGAAGCGAAAAACGATTTCATCGTGCTGATACCCTCCATGGCCTGGGCTTCGCTCAAGAGTAATCCGCGGTGGATCAAGTCGCCACCACAGACGACTAGATCGGGTTTGGCGGCCCGGAGAGCGTCGGCACAGCGGTCGAGGTGCGGGTCTGTTTCAGAGGAGGATTTCCAGTGAATATCGGTGACAAAAGCCGCCCGCAGGTCGCGACGCGATCCACAACCAGAGATGCTGAAGACGCCCGCCCCAGCGAGTGTCTGGAGGAATGAGCGCCTGTGCATCACGCGCTCCGGTTGCGGCGTCTGTGCGCCATCACAGTCGCTGTCCACAACAGCGCAGAACACGAGAGACCATAAGCCGCCCATGCCTGTGCCAGTGTGAAGTGGGTAATTAAATTCTTGCTGACGGGACTGAAATAGAACGGGTCGGAGCTGGCTCCGGTCGCGATCTCCTGGCGGGTGGCGTCATCGAGGTTGTAGGATGATGCATGGACCGATAGAGGGTAATACTTGTCGAGGATGGCATTTTCTCTGAAGGCTACACGGTAAGCGTTGAGGGCGCGGGCGCGGTTTTTCTGTTTAGATTCTTCCCGGGCGATGCGGATGTGGTGATCTCTGCGGAAAAGTCTGACGCGGACTTCGTGAGCGAAAGGGGAGGAACCGGGCGGGTGGGCTTTCAAGAAAGCCGTGTAGTTTTCTGACCCCTTGTATTTGTCCAGCTCAGCGGCAACGGCGCTGCCCCATTGCTCGTCAATGGTCCAGAGTTGTGCTGCATTGAGCCTCGATTTGAAGAAACCAATATCAGGCACGAACAGCGTGTGTCCGTATTCTGCCAGAGGTCCCTCGTTCGCGAGGTAAGGGCGCAGTGCGGGAGCGCGGGTGATGATTTTTTCGATGATCATCGGTGTGCCGCTCAGGGTCAGGATGGTGATAGTCAAAAAGGCAATAATACAGGTCGAGGCGATCCAGAGTCCTCTGGGAGTTGTGTGTCTGTTGACATAGCTCGGACGCACGCCGAGGGCGATAGCGGTGACAGTCACGAACCCAGCCATCAGATTCAAGCGGATATCACGGTAGTCGAAATAGCGGGTAGGCAGCACCCACTGCATCAGCTCATCGCACGCGCCGAGGGTGGCAGTGAGAAAGATGGCGGCTATGTAGGAGGCGGCATCGGGGCAGGTCTTGTGAAAAGCGCGGGCGAGCAAGTAGCCGAGCATGCCGTATTGCACGAAGTGGAAGGTCTCCTCCGCCTGCATTTTTTTCATGGAGAGCAAGACACCGACGGCGAGGAGGGAGAGGATACCCCAGTTCCACCATTTGAGTCGGAGACGCCCTGTGAGAGCCCCAAAAACCACGCATGAAAGTGCCGCAGCCCCTGCGCAGACTGTGATCCATTGGAAAGCGCTATTCCCGTAGTGCGCGGCGACATAACGCTGGATGTCGCGGGCTTTGGGCAGCGTGAGAATAATGATGGACAACCACCCTGCGGCAGCGAGCCACGCCAGCCAAGCCGGCCCGCGTGGGGGTTGGGAGAACCAGGGAGGATGACTCTCGCTCATGGCTGGATGGTGGCACAATCCAGCAGCGCTTGCACGAGGTTTTCTATGGAGGGCGAGGAGGCTTGTGCGTCCACACGCCATCCGTTGGCGAGGATGGCTTCGGAGGTGGAGGGGCCGATGCTCGCAGCACGCCATCCCTCGGGCATGCGGGCGGCCACCGGACGAAAATTGTGTGCGGTGGATGCGCTGGTGAATGTGACCCAATCCGCGCCCTCTCGCTCGAGGCGGGTCATGACACCGCCGGGCACGCGAGTTTCTGCGCGGTTGTGATAGGCCAGCACAGTGTCCACTATCGCACCTGCTGAGAGCAGGGCCTGGGGGAGAGAATCGTCTGCAAGGTCGCCTCGAGGGATGAGTATTTTTTGTCCCGACACTCCGTGCGCGATCAAGGCTTTGGCTAGATCATCCGCTGTGGCTTTAGCGGGGACGATATCTACCTTGAGCCCTCGTTGGGAGAAAGCAGCGGCGGTTTCGTGACCGACAGCGGCCAGACGAGCTGTGCCGAGGGAACGGATGTCGCCAGTGACTTCGATGAGCGCTTGCAGGAAATGTTCAGCAGCATGGACGCTGGCGCAGACGATCCAGTTGTAGCTCGAGGCGATAGCGGCAACTGTTCGGAGTGGAGTTGGGTCATCGGGCGGATCAATCCGAACCAAGGGCACTTCGATCACCTCCGCCCCGTGGTCGCGGAGCAGGGCGGCGAGACGGCCCGCTTTATTCAGCGCACGCGTCACGACGATGCGGCGTCCAAAGAGGGGTTTATTCTCGAACCACTGGAGTGTTTCGCGTTCGCGCACCACCGAGCCGATCACTGTCACAGCAGGGGCTGTAATGCCCGAGTTTTCCACAACTTGTGGCAGGGTGCCGAGAGTGGCAGTGACAGTTTTTTGTTTGCCGCAGGTGCCCCATTGGATCACCGCGGCTGGGGTGTCAGCAGAGAGCCCTTCTTGTGCGAGGCCTTGCGTGATTTCGCGCAGCGTGCTGATGCCCATGAGAAAGACGAGCGTGCCGGGGAACTGCGCTAGGGCGTGATAGTCGAGAGCCGTCGTTTTTTTGAGAGGATCCACATGGCCAGTGACCACGGCAAAAGCCGAGCAATGGTCGCGATGCGTGACGGGGATACCAGCATAAGCCGGGGCTGCGATGCTCGAGGAAACGCCGGGCACGATCTCGAAAGAGATGCCGCGTGCCACGAGGTAGGCGGCCTCTTCGCCTCCACGCCCGAAGACAAAAGGGTCGCCGCCCTTGAGCCTAGCCACAGACAGGCCAGCGAGACATTTCTCCGCGAGGAGCGCGTTGGTTTCTTCCTGTTTCAGGGTGGGATGACCCGAACATTTTCCGGCAAAAATAATCTCTGCATCCGCTCTGGCGTGGCGCAGGAGTTCGGGGTTGCAAAGGTAATCGTAAACGATGACATCGGCGGAGCGAATCAGCTCCAGTGCGCGCAGGGTGAGGAGACCGGGATCGCCCGGCCCTGCGCCGATGAGATAACACCTGCCTGCCATGTCTATCCCATAACGGACAATGCCATTCCTGTAAACTCCCGCGTGGTGTCGTGGTGTGCTATTGGAAATTTGGGGTTACAGGCGGGGTGAACTTGAGGATACCTGCGATTGACTGGCAGGGTGTAGGGAGGCATGCTGCTGCGATGCTACCTCTGGAAGATTCAGTCGGTGATATTGTGGGCAAGGTGATGCGGGGACTCCACTTGGGACAGGAGGAGTTAGCACGCCTGTCCGGGCTATCGGCTCGAGATATTGGGACGCTGCTTTCAGCAGAGGCTCCGGAAACTATGGTGCATGCAGCCGCCTCTGCCCTGCATCTGGACGGGGTTTCCCTCGCAGACATCGCCTCCAAGCGCTGGCATCCGGGCGAGCTGGAATTGCCTAGGGGGTTGGCCTGTTCTTCCACGGATTACAACGGCATGCTGGTGAACGCCTATTTGATTTGGGACACGGAGAGGGGCGAGGGGGCTGTGTTTGATACAGGTGCCGACGCGACAGATTTGCTCGATTTTATCTCGGAAGAAGGGATCCGTGTGAGGGCGATCTTTTTGACGCACACCCACACCGATCATGTCGCTGATATTGCCCGATTAAAAAAACAGACAAAGGCGATGGTCTATGTCCACGAGAAGGAGGCGGTGCCGAATGCCTCGCTCTTCCGCGGTGGAGAGAGCGTCGCTGTCGGTGGGTTGCTCGTGCAGCCCCGGCTGACAGCGGGACACTCCGCCGGTTCGTCCACCTTTGTCGTGTCGGGACTGTCGAAGCCAGTGGCCGTGGTCGGCGATGCACTTTTTGCTGGTTCTATTGGGGGGCCGAATCTGTCATTGATGGAATCGCTCGGCAGTGTGCGCACGCAAATCCTTTCGCTGCCTCCGAAGACCATCCTCTGTCCCGGACATGGACCTATGACCACGGTGCAGCTCGAAAAAGAGCATAACCCATTTTTCGCAGGACGCCTGTGAAGACGCTGGGCCAGATCGCCGAATTGGGGACGCTGGGGAAACCGGTCTGTCTCGCCATTGGCATGTTCGACGGGGTTCACCGCGGGCATCAGGCGCTGGTGGCGGCCATGCAGAAGTTGGCTCTGGAAGAAGGCGCGGAGCCTGTGGTCGTGACCTTCGACCCGCACCCTGGTAAAGTTTTGCGGCCCGGTTCCGGCATGCAGCTTTTGACTTCTACACGGCAGAAGCTCTCGCATTTGGAGCGGTATGGAGTGCCTACGGCGTTGGTGATTCATTTTGACGAACAGTTCGCTGCTACAGCGCCTGAGGAGTTTATCGCCTCGCTGTGTCGAGGGTCGTGCGGTGTGAGGTGGATTGCTGTTGGGCACCGTTGGGAATTTGGGTGCAAACGCTCGGGGAATGTCGCCTTGCTCGAACGCCTGGGTGCCGAGCTGGGCTTTCGCGTGCTGGAGTTGCCGCCCGTGACCGAGGATGGCGATCTGGTGAGCAGCACCAGAATTCGGCAGGCCATTCGCGATGGAAATCTCGCGCAAGCACGGTTGTTGTTGGGGCATCAGTTTTCGGTGATGGGACAGGTGGTGCCAGGGGATCAGATTGGGAGAACGATCGGTTTCCCAACGGCTAACATCTTGCCAGAGGGCGAGATGGTGCCGCCAGATGGAGTCTATGCAGGAGGCTGCCAGATTGGGGGTCAGAGCTACGCGGTTGCCGTCAATATCGGCGTGCGCCCGACGATGGGACAGTCAGAACGGCGTGTGGAGGCTCACATCATCGGGTTTACCGGGGAGCTTTATGGGACGGATCTGGAGTTGGAATTTTATCGGGCGATCCGTGGGGAAAAACGGTTTGCCACCCTCGAGGATTTGAAGCGGCAGATAGCCGAAGATACCGTGGAAGCCGTTCGTATTTTTGAGGCGAAAGAGTAGAGGGACTTGAGCTGGATAGTGTGCATTAAACCCAGATTATGCAATAGCACGCGACAAGCTGCGCTTGATTCTATTTTACTCCCTCTGCTTCTTTGTTATTCGCCTGTGCTTATGGATGCCGCTGTAGTGATGTGAAGCGGTGAAGCGGGGTCAGTCCTTAATATTGACCTTTTTGCGTTTAGACAGCTCGTTCG
>DYRQ01000095.1 GCA_020718645.1 Verrucomicrobium spinosum | reverse complement strand
TGGTGGTGGAGTGAAATTGCATGAGATCAGCCAAGCTTTTCAAACTTCTGCGGATGAGTTTAACTTAGCCTATCTAGTCAGCAGTAAACTGCCAGCAGGCTGGCTTGGGCTGGTGTTTCACTGCAAAAAAAACGGCATACCTCTCGTCAGCAATGTAGATGGGTTTGCTTACCCAGCTTGGCATGGCTCAGGATGGCAGGTAACAAATAGCCTGATTGGAGTTCTGGCGAGGAACTCTTCCAAAACTCTATTTCAAAGTAATTTCTCAAAACTATGCGCTCACAAATTCCTAGGAGATTCTGCCATTGAGGGAGAAGTCCTCTATAATGCTGTTAACACGGATTTCTTCTCGCCTCGCGACACTAGGAATGTGTCAGGCGCTCCCACCATCCTCTTGGCTGGAAATCAGTATGAGAAATATCGTGTAGAAAATGCGCTCGAGGCTTTTGCCCTGTTCCACAAAAAATACCCTTTATCCAAGCTGAAGATTACCGGAAGAGTGGATTGGATAAATTTTGAAGCGAGCTGCAAACGACAAACCATGGCGATGATCCGAGGCATGGGGTTGGCTGAATCTGTCGAGTTGACAGGTCCCTACACACGAGATGGTGCAAGGGAGGTTTATCGTGGTGCTGATATTCTCTTGCACACGAAGGAAAATGATCCATGTCCTGGTGTGGTGATTGAGGCTCTGGCCTGTGGATTGCCCGTTGTTTATCCGGCAAATGGAGGTGTGCCGGAGTTGGTAGGTTCGGATTGCGGGGTAGGTGTTTCTTCTAGTAGTGACTGGCAGAAGGTGCGTCCTGCGCACGCGCAGGGATTAGCTGATGGCCTCGAGCATTGTTGGGTGAATTTGAAATCATACTCAGAGAGTGCCCGGTCGCGTGCTCTGAAAATGTTTGATCAAAAGCAGTGGATGGAGCGACATCGGCAGATTTTCTTAGAGCTTATTGCAAGCACAAGGTGACATGGATTACACAAGAATATGTCTTACAAAGTGACTGTCGTCCTGCCCGTGTATAACGGGGAAAAGTATTTGATCGAGGCGTTAGATAGTCTGGCTAGCCAGAGCTACAAAAACTTTGAGGTGGTCGCTGTGGATGACGAGTCACGAGATGGAAGTCTCGAACTCCTTCGGAATTATTCCAGACTTCCGATGCGAGTGCTCACAAGAAAGAATGGGGGCATCGGAGCGGCCTTAAGGACTGGCTGCGCCTCAGCAACCACAGAGTTGATTGGTAGGATGGACCAGGATGACATTGCCTTGCCAGACCGACTGGAAAATCAGGTCTCCTATCTTGAAGAACACCCCGAGATCGGAGTGCTGGGCGGTGCGGTCATTGAAATTGATCCATCAGGAAGGGAGTTGGGTTTGCTCCAGTTCCCGGCGGATCCTGATTATATTAAAAAAAGGTTGATAGCGAGAAATCTGTTCTCCCATCCCACCGTCATGTTTAGAAAGACAGTGTATGACCAGTCAGGCGGTTATGCCGAAGCTAGAAATATCACTGAAGACTATGATTTATGGTTGAGGATGGTGGCTATCACAAAAATGAGTAATTTGCAGGTTTCTATTCTCAAATATAGAAAACATGCAGCATCGGCCACCAACGCAAAAACAAAAATGTATCAGTGGCAGGGTATGGAGACTCGTTGCAGGGCGCTGGCTGCTGGAACTTATCCGTGGTGGGCAGCGGTGCATTTATTGTTGCCTTGGCTGACCTATATCTTGCCGGACGCAGTGGTGTCTCGAGTGCGGGGTTTCCTCATGCTTTTATCAGGCAGGGTTGTTAAATAAGAATTAGATTAAGAATGAAAATTGCAATCACAGGTGCAGCAGGATTTCTCGGGTCCTATTTGTTGGATAGGCTGGTTGGTCGGCCAGAACTGGAGCTGAGAGCGTTGGTTCGTTCCTCAGCTCGCGGGCTACCGCACTTGGGACGCGTGGAGTGGATCGAAGGAAATTTACAGTCACCAGAGGATTGTCAGTCGCTGGTGGATCAGGTGGATGTTATCGTGCATCTGGCGCACAGTAACACTCCTCTGACTTCCAATAAGGATTGGGCATCTGATGTGGAGTTAAACCTTCCTCCCACCATGAATCTTTTGCACGCGGTGCATCTGCGGGCGCCAGGCGCTCAATTCCTCTATGCGAGTAGTGGTGGAGCCATCTATGGCACGAGAGCCAGCCACATCCCATTTAAAGAAACAGATGAATGTAATCCGGTGAACTCTTATGGAGTAGTCAAGCTGGCGATTGAACATTATTTGCGGCTTGGGACTGAGAGAGGCTATTTTCGGGCCTGCAGCCTGCGGATTTCGAATCCTTATGGAACAATACTACCTGTGGCCAGAAACCAGGGGCTGATAGGGACTGCTCTGGGGTCGCTCGCGGCTAGGAAACCTGTGCGCATATTTGGTAGTGTGCAAAATGTCAGGGATTATATTCACTTAGAAGATGTGATGGGTGCAGTTGATGCTGTGCTTGGCAAGCCAACAAGGGGCTTCGAAGTTTACAATGTAGGCAGTGGAGTTGGGACGAGTGTTCAGCAGGTGATAGATATGCTCAACAAGCTGAAGCCTGACCTAGAGCTTGACCAAGTGTCCGGATACCAAAATGCCGATAAAGAATTGGCTAACTGGTCTGTGTTGGACATTAATAAAATAACTACTGAAACAAGTTGGCGCCCTCAGGTAGATTTAGCAGAAGGATTAAAACGACTTTTTGATCAAGTGATGAGATCAAATTAATGTGTGGGTTTGTTGGTATCGTTGGTCGCGTAACACGATCTGAACCAGAGAGGGTCGGATCGGCTTTGGATCAGGCTGCACACGCAATTCTGCACCGTGGCCCGGACGATGCTGGAGTGGTGGTTGCTGATGGCGTGGGGCTGGCATTCCGGCGTTTGTCTATCCTCGACTTGAGCCAGGCAGGGCATCAGCCAATGTATTCTCGTTGTCGCAGGTGGCTGATGGTCTTCAATGGTGAGATATATAATCACCAAACCGCCCGTGCACGAATGGAAGTGCCTTGGCGGGGGCACAGTGATACGGAAACTTTAGTGGAGAGTCTCTCGATCTGGGGGGTGGAGAAAACCTTGGAGTGGGTGGATGGAATGTTTGCTTTTGCGGCGTTCGATTTGCAGGAGGGTTTGCTCTATCTAGCTAGGGATCGGTTCGGGGAAAAGCCTCTGTATTATGGCTGGAAGGAAGGACATTTGATTTTAGGAAGTCAATTGTCTGCCTGCTGGGATCTATCGGCGAGGCTGGGTCTGGGGGCGGGTGTTACAGTTGATTCCGGATCCGTCGCTGATTTGATGACGCGCCGCTGTGTCGGGGGCACAAGGACCATTGATAAAAACTTTTCCAAGCTCGCCCCCTCCGCGTGGATCGCTGTCTCGGTGGCGGATCCCAGTCCGTCGAGCGTGAAGTATGGGGTCTATTATGATAGAACCCGATTGCTTTCTCAGAGACGCGAGTGGCGTGATGAGTCAGAGTGTCGAGAGCGGTTCGTAGAGATATTCTCACAATCAGTGCGGCATCGCATGGAGGCCGATGTGCCCATGGGTGCTTTTTTGTCGGGTGGTGTGGACTCGTCGCTTGTGGCGGCGTTCATGCAGAAGTGCTCTTCCCGACCCGTGCAAACATTTACGGTGGGTTTTGGAGATAGTCGTTTCGATGAGTCGAGCGCAGCGCGTGAGGTTGCAAATATACTTGGCACGAGTCATCATGAGTTATCGGCGACTGAGGAGGATGCCCTTGGATTTGTGCCACGGCTGCCGACTATTTACGATGAGCCGTTCGCCGATTCTTCTCAAATCCCGACATCCTTGATCTGCCAGATGATACGGCGTCATGTAACTGTGGCGCTATCCGGGGATGGGGGAGATGAAGTCTTTGGTGGCTATAACAGGCATATCATGGCGAACGGTCTGCTCAGGCGATGGATGAAGTGCCCGACCCCGCTTCGCCGTGTGGCAGCGTCTCTGCTGCGCTGTCGGTCACTCTTTGTTGCCGCGCAAGCTGTGAGAAGGGGGGTGGTGGGGGCTTCAGGCGGTGGTCGCGTGATGGCTGATAAGGCCGAAGTGATTTCCCGAGCTTTTGGTGCGCCAGATAAACGAGGTGTTTACCAACAGTTACTCCAAGTCTGGCCCCACGCCGATCATGTGATACAGGGAGGTTTCGAACCGATTGCCACTGCAGTTCCTACAGACGATCTTTTTGACTATTTCCGATGGAGTGATCTTACCGGCTACATGCCGGATGATGTGTTGGTAAAAGTGGATCGCGCCAGTATGGCTTCGAGCCTTGAAGTCAGATCCCCGTTTCTGGCTCGAGAAGTAGTCGAGTTTGGCTGGTCTTTGCCGCATGAGAGTCTCGTGCAAAACGGAGTGGGGAAAGCGCTGTTGAGGACGGTGCTTGCGGGGATTTGCGGCGATGCAGCTCATAAGCCCAAGCAGGGGTTTGCGGCACCTCTAGGAGGATGGCTGAGAGGAGCGCTCAAAGAGTGGGCTTCTGAAATTGTCCAACAAGTGAGCCGTTCCTCTCAGCCATGGGTGGACTCACGCACAGTGAATCGCATGTGGGCGGAGCATGTGGAGGGGAAGAGGGATATGTCGGATGCACTCTGGCCTGTGCTGGTATTTTTTGATTGGGCGCAGGTGCGCGGGGTAGATGTCGGATGAAAGGGAGGGATAAAAGCGCTTTGTTCGTTGTGACGGAGGATTTCTACTTTCTTTCCCATCGCCTGTCGCTGGCTAGATTCTTAGTGTCGGAAGGGTGGCGCGTGGGGGTGGCATGCCGGGATACAGGACGGACGGAGGAGATAGCGGCTTGTGGGGTGGAGTGGTTATCTGTCCCATGGACAAAGTCATTGTGGGAACCGGCGAAGTTAGTCGCGTGCCTATTTGCTCTCCGGTCGTTGTTGAGACAGTGGGGTGGGGGCACGATTTTAGCTGTATCGTGGCGCTCTATTCTTTTTGTCTCGATTGCTGGATTTGGATTAAGCCGTCTGCGAGTGGTCAACTTGCTCACTGGTTTGGGCACGCTGTTTACCAATAACGATATCCCGTTTCCCCACCGTGTTGTGCGCGGGGTGATCAGTATGTTATCGGGATGGTTACTGGCGCGGCCCGGGGTTCAGACAGCGTTTCAAAACCCGGATGATATGGCGGTTTTCTCCCGCGCATTTTCTGATCATACAACGGGGAAAGGCCTCGTCATACCTGGCACTGGCATCAGCGTCGGGAGCGACTGCGAGCCCGAGCCGCCTGAACCACCCATTCGGATATTATATTTGGGGCGATTTTTGTGGGACAAAGGCATACGGGAGTTGCAAGAGGCGTGCAGGGGGCTTCGGTTATCAGGCTGTGATCTGAAGCTTGTCTTAGTGGGCAACACAGATCCGACCAATCCCAAAAGTTGGGCCCAAGCTGAGTTGGACAAGATCCGGGGAGAAAGCTGGATTGAGCTGCACGGAAGAACCGGCGATCCTTTAGGAATGATTCGCGGATGTCATATCGTAGCCTTACCGTCCTACCGGGAAGGGTTTCCACGAGTGTTGCTAGAGGCAGGAGCGGTGGGACGCGCGGTAGTGACCACGGATGTGCCAGGGTGCCGGAGCATGGTCAGGCATAGAGTGGATGGATTGCTGGTGCCCCCACGAAACGCAGGGGCTCTTGCTGATGCACTTCGAGTTTTTTGCCAAGACAAAACAGAGAGACAGCGGATGGCTCTGACTTTCCGAGATCGGGTGAAAACAGATTTTTCCGATGACATCGTGCACGGGCTCTGGAAGACTGTGCTAGAAAACGAGACACGGTGATATCTAAACGAAAAGACTGGAACATAGGAACACGCTGGTGGGTTTGCCTCGATGCCTTGGTAGGGCTGCTCGCGGTTTTGGGTGCCTATGCTTTGTCTCCCCAGCTTGAAGTCGGGTGGTCGTCTGGTATTCTTGGGCAGCCTGGGGCTTGGCCTGCCGCATTGCTATTCTCTCCACTTTTGGTGGTGTGCTGCCAGCTTGTTGGGCTCCAGGATCCCATGCAGGAAAAAAAGGCGTGGATCGTTCTGTGGAAGACGGTGGTAGCAGTTAGTGTTGCGGTTCTCTTGCTCTTGGTGGCGTTGTATGCATGGAGGCTCTGGTATCTTGGACGAATTGCGCTGAGTTTTACTTTATTGCTGTCGAGCTGTGGTATCCTTGCTGGCCGAGCGGTTATTTTTGCGCTCGCGCACGCATCCCCCAAAAGAATGGCGCTTATGCTGGATCTTCCCCGCGAGCAGCTTGCCGAGAAGATTATTCAAAAATCAGCCCTGCCCTTTGTTGTCGTGTGGAAACAGTCTGAAGAAGGGCAACAGTGTTCTGGCCTCACACCTGAAAAGGGCGAGGGGCTCGAACTGGATGAGTTGGTGGTGGACGGTGCAGAGCATCCTGAAGCTAACTGGTATCCTTACATCAACCGGGGTATTCAGGTTACCGATTACCATGCTTTCTTCGAGCGTTACGCCAAGCGAGTGGCTGTTGAACATATCGATGCCTCGTGGTTGCTGCATGTGGATTTTAAGATGACGCATCCTTTTTACCACAGGCTGAAACGCATGCTGGATGTTATCGTTGCTGGTGTGGGGTTAGTGTTGGTCTTTCCGCTGCTGCTTTTGAGCATGGCGCTAGTGGCTCTCGAGACGGGATTTCCTGTTTTTTATATCCAAGATCGGACAGGTTTTCTGGAAAAAACATTTCGCTTGGTGAAACTGCGCACCTATCGCAAAGAGCACAACGATCAAGGATCGCCCTACACGCAAGATAAAGATCACCGGGTGACTATGTCTGGGGCGTGGCTCCGCAAGACACGCATGGATGAACTGCCTCAACTATTCAATGTCCTGAGAGGGGAGATGAGTATCGTAGGACCGCGTCCCGAGTGGACTAAACTCGCTGGGGAATACGAAGCAAAAATCCCCTATTATGCAGCGCGGCACCTCGTCAAACCAGGTATCACCGGCTGGGCGCAAATCAATTACCCCTACGGAGCCAGCGTGGAAGATGCCGTGGAGAAATTGAAGCTCGACCTCTTTTATGTGAAGCACGCATCTCTCTTGCTAGATTTCCAGATCATCCTAAGAACAATCTCAACTCTGATGAAAGGAAGCAAGTGATGACAATAAGCCGCTGGCCGCTGTGCGTGGCCGCCTGCTGCTGCCTGCTGTTAGCTCGCGCTGCAGCGCAAGATGCCACTGACCTCGGACAGGTGGTTCAAGCCAAAGCCGCCTTGCTGGTGGATGCAGACACAGGTCGCACGCTCTTTGCTCGGAGCATCAATGCCCAGCTTCCTCCTGCCAGCACGACCAAGCTCCTCACCGCTTTGGTTGCCTACGAAAAAACAGGTCTCTATGGCACAGTAAAAGTCTCTGCGTCAGACACCAAAGTCGAACCCAGCCACATCCCGCTGGTGCCCGGCGAGAAAGTGACGGTGCTCGCCCTCGTAAAAACGCTCTTGATTGGATCGGATAACGACGCCGCCCTAGCCTTGGCGAGGCATTGCGCCGGATCGCTCACCGCTTTCATGCAGCAGATGAATGCCAGGGCGGTTGAACTGGGTTGCACTGGCACTACTTTCAAAAACCCGAATGGACTCCCGGTTGCAGGACAGGTGACCACCTGCACCGATCTCTTAAAGATATTTCAGAAAACCATCTCGATTCCAGAGCTGCGTCAAATCTGTAAAACGCCGACTTACACCCTGACCACAGCCACTGGAACCCAAGTGGTGAAGAACCACAATAAGCTGCTCGGAGTCTATCCAGGCATGGGGCCAGCCAAGACAGGATGGACCATCAGTTCTCGTCACACCTATGCCGCAGCCGCCAGCCGCAATGGTCACGAGTTACATTTGATTATCCTCAACAGCCCCAACAAATGGGTAGATGCGAAAGCCCTGTTCGACTATGGCTTTGCCCAACTCAACCGCGAGGATGCCCGCAGGGCGACCAGCATGGCCCAGCCGCCAGAGAGAAAAACGATACAAATCCCATGATCCAGATAACTCCTGCTTCCCCGACCCCATCTCAACCTGTGCCGCCTGCACCCGCTCCTCCGTTGCCTGCCCCGCTGCAGGGTGTCCAGAGTCAGTGGGGGCTGACAGTCAGAAAAGAAATAGGCAAAGTGGTGGTTGGGCAAGCGAATGTGATTGAACGGCTGCTGGTAGCCTTGTTGGTGGACGGGCATGTGTTGCTCGAGGGTATGCCGGGTCTCGCTAAGACGCTCTTAGTGCGCAGCCTAGCCGCCGTTCTCGGCATACGATTTGAGCGAATACAGTTCACGCCGGACTTATTGCCGAGCGATGTTGTGGGCACGATGGTCTTCCACCATCAGGAATCCCAGTTCAAACCACACCTTGGCCCAGTTTTCGCGAATCTACTTTTGGCCGACGAAATCAACCGCGCGCCCGCCAAAGTGCAGAGCGCCTTGCTCGAAGCCATGCAGGAACGCCAAGTGACCATAGGCGGACACTCGCATAAACTCCCCAAACCCTTTTTTGTCATGGCCACCCAGAATCCCATCGAGCAGGAGGGCACCTACCCGTTGCCGGAAGCGCAGCTCGACCGTTTTCTTTTCAAACTAGTGGTGGACTATCCCTCTCACCAAGAAGAGGCCGAGATGCTGCACAAATGGGGTAGGATCACCGAAGTGCCAGTCCTGAACACGGTCTCTTCTGGTGCGGAAGTGATCGAGTTGCGATCCAAGGTAGATGCCGTGCATGTCGCGCCAGCTATTCAGGAATACATTCTGACTCTCGTTCGCCATACGAGGACGCTGGCCTCGAAAAACCCGGATAGTGGGCAACCGCTTCTCTTCGGAGCCTCTCCCCGAGCTTCGATCGCTTTGTTGCAAGCCTCCAAGGCATTAGCCTGGCTGCGCGGTGCAGACTTTGTTTCCCCCGACATCGTCGGGCACTTGGCAGTGGACTGTTTGCGCCACAGGATCGGGCTTAGCTACGAGGCGGAAGCCGCAGGAAAAACGGCGGACGATGTTGTGGCAGACATCCTTTCCGAAGTGCGAATACCCGACAAGGCAGCTTGACTGCCTTTTTTTTGTGACGCGTTGGTAGTATAATATACTACCATACCAAACAGAGAGATACACACACGATGAAAACACCACGACAATTACTGGAAGAAATAGCTGCCATCGGTGCGGCGAGGAAAGGCTCCCTGAGCCCGAACGGACGAGGGACAGGATATATCTACTCCCAGAAAAAAGAAGGGCAGACCTGCTCGGTTCGAGTGACGGGCTCAAAGAAGATCTCCATCTACCGCAAGCAAATCCGCGCTGGTGCCCGGCTCAAAACGCTGATCCGTGAGCTGGAGGATGTGTTGGAAGCAAAAGCCGATGAAGCGATACAGCAGGCGGAGAAAGTGAGAACCAAGTAAGCCGGCTATCGGATTCGAACCGATGACCGACGGTTTACAAAACCGTT
>DYRQ01000021.1 GCA_020718645.1 Verrucomicrobium spinosum | reverse complement strand
CCCACCAAATACACTGTTATCTAGCGATATTGACTTTGAAAAATGTCAACTATATGATCGTAAGTATGAAGGTTCTTTTAGTTCTGATCATATTGGCAACACTTTTCGCTGCACCCTGTTTTACCTACGCTGAAGACCCGACCCCCACAGCCCCAGAGCTACCTACGGCTGAGGCTATCAAAAGGGATGAACAAGCCCGCAAAGAACTCGAGGCACAGTTCCTGAAAAACGCCAAAACCCAGCAGACGCAGCCCGCCACTACTCAGCCTTCTGCGCCTACGGCAGCACAAGACACCACCCTCTCAAAAACCAAAGACGATCAAGCCGCTAAAAAAGCGAAAGAGGAAGCAGCCAAACAAGAGGCCAAAAGGAAAGCACTCGAGGAAAAGCAGCGCAAAGCATCCGAACTAGCTGCCCAGAAAGAGGCTGCCGCACGCAAGTCCGAACAGGCCAAAGCCGCTCAGAAAGCCAAAGACGAAGCCTTGATCAAAGCCCAGCATTCAGCCATGTTGGCCGAGGAGCAGAAACGCGCTGAGATGGAGTCAGCCCTCAAAGCACAGCAAGCCAAGCAAGCTGAAGCCCAAGCCAAAGCTGTGACAGACGCCAAAGCCGCGTCAGAATCTCAGGCCAAAGCCATGGCAGCCCAACAAAAAGATGAGGTCGCCATCCCGCAAACCCTCGCTCCTGCCCCAGTCGCTGCTGCCAAAACCAGCCCTAAACCCGCGCCGCAAAAATCAGTCGCTCCCCAGCCACCACAAGATACCCGTTGGATGGTTAAAGGTGCGGCGGTCATGTTCGTTCGCGATGGCATGATCGTGGAGTGCGGCAAACCCTCGAGCCCTGCCGACAAGGAAGGCCGCCGCTTTGCCTCTGGTATGGTGCTGCTGACGGGGTATCCCGGTGAAGGCGGCCTCGCCGAAGGCGCTCCTATCCAAGTTCCCGCCTACTCCGCTGGCATAGCAAAAAGCGTCACTCTTCACAACGGCAGCGAAGTCCTGGCCGGCTTCCCCGCCTACAGTTACAGCATGCCTTCTGCCGCGCAGGCGGATGAACTGCCCCGCTGATCAGCTCCTTAGTGGGGCGCACTCTCTCCTCCCGTGAATGCCCACCAGCGCCCTGCTGCACCCTTGCCGCCGGGCATCGAAAACGCTTACACATTTTTCTTCTTTAACAGCGTCTGCTTCCAGATCGTGCTCGGTGCTCCGATGGTCATTTTCGCCAACAACCTCGGCGCATCTGCCACCGTGGTCGGCATTTTGACCTCGATGACCCCGCTCTTCGCGATGCTCCAGATGCCAGCGGTCAACTATGTCTCCCGCGTCGGCTACAAGGCTTTCGTGATGGCGGGCTGGGGCTCTCGCACTTTTCTGATCCTAGTGCCCTGTGTGCTCCCGTGGTGCAGTGGCATCTGGCCCAGCTCCACACGGCTCGTGATTTTTGTCGTGACCTTAGCCGCTTTCACTATCATCCGAGGCATTTCCTCCTGTGCGTGGATGCCGTGGATCACCTCGTTGCTACCACCTGAACGACGGGCCCATTACATGATCCGCGAGCAAAGCGTAGTCATGGCCGCCAGCCTCTTCATCTACTGGCTCTCAGGTTTGATCCTCGGCGCAACACCTTCCCCTGCGCGTTTCACGGCTGTGTTTTTCATCTCCTTTGCTAGCGGCATAGTCAGCCTCTGGTTTTTGACCCGCATCCCCGACACTCCCGCAGAAGAGCTAGCCCGCACCTCCAGCGAACCCGTGCCATGGGGAGCCATCTGCCGTCACCCTCCATTCCAGGCTGTCCTCGTGGCCAGTGCCATCTGGGTCTGTGGTGTGGCAGGGCTTTCCAGCTACACGATCGTGTTTCTCAAAACAGCCGGCCTCGTCGCTGACGGCGAAGTCATCCAGCTTGCCGCCCTGTTTTATGCCGGGGGATTCTTGGGTCTCTGGACACTGGTTCCTGCTGTGGAACGGGTCGGGAGCAAGCCTGTCTGCATAGCCACTGCATCGCTGGTCGCCCTCGCTATCTCCGGCTGGCTCTCGCTTGCGATGGGATGGATCGAACCGGACCGGTGGTGGATCGGTGGGCTCTACGGCTTGACTGGCCTCGGCTCCACTGTCTTCACTGTCTCCAGCACGCGCTGGCTCATGGCTGTGACCCCAGAATTTGGGAGAGTCCATTTCTTCGCACTGCATACAGCCGTGACGAGCGCACTGTTGGGCGGTGTCCCTGTAGCTTGGGGTATCGTCATAGATGCCATGGGTTCACGCTGGAATTCGCCCATGGGTTCGCCTGCCTCATTCCCGATTTTTTTCGGCGTTTCCCTGTTGTTTTTGCTCTTGCTACTACCATGGATCCAAAGGATGCACGAACCTGAAGCCAAGTCTTTGGATGAGCTGCTGGGCGAGATTTTCTACCACGCCCCAGCACGAACTCTCTCACGACTGTTTGGGAACCAGCAGGGACACTGAAAGCTGCACCACCGACAACTGGACTATCTCGGCTCCTATCGCTTTAGGGATGAACGCTGAGCAGTCTCTGCTTGAGACCTCGGCAATATTGCGCGGGCGACTCGGCTTGAAGAATTCCAGACACCACACAGACACGGCGGGCACCCGCTTCGGAAACAGCTTTGATATTCTCCATTTTAATGCCGCCAATACAGAAAATCGGCAGGTTCATGGAATATTCGGCTTCCCCGATATCATGCGTGCCAACAGGTTGGTAGTCGGGCTTCGTCGGCGTGGCATAGATCGGGCCAAACCCGACATAATCTACATCCTCCTCACCCGCTGCCATGAGTTGTTCCAAAGAGTGCGTCGAGCGCCCGATGAGCACATCCGGCCCCACGATAGCCCGCACCGCGCTGGCCTCGCCATCCTCTTGCCCGATGTGCACCCCTTGAGCACCAATCTTGGCGACCAGTTCCGGGTAGTCATTGACGATCAGCGGTATTGCCCCGTCGAGCGCCTCGAGGATCTCTTGGCCCATCGCTACAATCTCGTCAGCGCTGCGGCCTTTGGCTCTGACCTGCACGATATCTGCTCCACCCGCCACGATTTCTTCCGCATAGAAAGCGGGGGATCTGCCACCGAGATAATCGGCATCAATGATCGCGTAAAGCCGGGCTTCTGATATATCCACTACAGGCATGGGGAAAGGAAACTCCGCTCAGGGCAGATGAAACTCTTGGGGTCCGCTGCTCTCTCCCAGTAAGCGGGGAGCCTCTCCATTGATCGAGATGCTCAGGGCTTTGGGCGGACGGGCTTTGATATAAAAACGCTGACCCTGCAGCGTAATGCTTTGGCCGGAAGTCATCAGCCCATCGTAGGCGGGAGAGCCTTCTTGACCATCCACAATCACACGGATCCACGCCTCACTGCTGGCCTGAACAGCCAGAGAGGAAAGCTGTGGCACCACAGGAACGGACGGAGCCGCCACGGGCTCTGCGGGACGGATCACCTCTGCACGGGGAGTTCCAGCCTGCGGCGCGAAGACCTGTGGAGCTTCTTCTGGTTTCGCTGGAGGTGTTGTTGTTGATGCCCCCACAGGAACTGCGACTGGCTCCGCATGAGCCACTGGAGTCTCGGGAGAACGCTGTTTGGAAGCTTTGGAGGCGACTGGTTCCGCCTTGGCGACAGCAGGGGTGGAAGAGCTGCCCGGTGCCACCGGTGAGATCACCTCGGCTTTGGGTATTTCGATGGTAGCCTCTGGCGACTGGTGATAGCGTTTGAGGCCACCTGCCTTGTAGATAGCCAAGACCGCTGAGCCGATCATCACCAGCACCACGATCCCCACCAGTTTGTTACCTGTGGCTTCGGTCACCGGCTTTTTCTGATTCTTCTTTTTCTCATCGGCTATCTGATCCAGAGCCGTGAGCGGAACCAAGCTAGGTTCATCGTCCACCAGTTTACCATCCAGCTTGGCCACTACTTTACGATCGTCCAAACCAAGGGCTCGGGCATAGATGCGCACGAAACCCCGGACATAAGAGACACTGGGAAATGAGGAGTAGTTATCGCTCTCGATATCGAGAATCTGCCCCACGCTGATCTTGGTTTTCTTGCTAGCCGCTTCCGGCGTCCAACCTTGGTATTCGCGCAGCCGCCTGAGCTCTTGCCCCAAGGACTCGTTCTGTTCTTTAGCCTCTACTGCCATACTCAGCTTGTCACCGTTGTTATTCTCTCCTCCTCTCCCTACGGGGTGGTGGCACACGGTGTGCCAGCCGCCTCTCGTGATCGAGTCGGGGAGGGGAGATAAACAAGGTCTTGCCCTGAGCGCAATCCAAATCGCAGAGCAAAACAGGATAGACCTCAAAAAAACACCGCAAATCTCGCAGAAGTATTAGGAATACAAGGCATCTAGCGGATATGGTTGTCTCGGCGCCGTGGGTGGCGCAGTCGAGCCCCGGCAACACTTTTGGCTCAAAACAAGAGGTTCCTTCCCCTTTCCCAAAGAGCCTTACCCACCCGTCTGGACACCACAATTTTAGAGGCGACAGGCCGATGATAAATCGGTGCAGTTTTCAGTTGTCTTGCCCATGGCTGGTGCTACGGTGAAAAACTTATGTGGATTGAGATTTTGCTTTGGATATTGAGGATTTCCCTAGTGCTGGTCAGCGGTTTCATGGTGCTGATCATCCTCATGCAGCGCCCCCGCAGCGAGGGGTTAGGTGCTGCTTTTGGTGCTGGCATGACCGACTCGGTCTTCGGTGCCCAAACCTCGAATGTGCTCCAAAAAATCACCGTCTGGTGTGCGGCACTTTTCTTCATTTTGACCCTGTCACTCACGACAATTTCCGCTCGCAAGAGTTCCCAATCGCCCATTGCGAAGGCACTTCAAGCCGAGGCCGCTGCCGCACCCAAAGCCCCTGAGACTGCCGCTCCGGCATCTGCTCAGGCCACTGCCACTGCCGAGGCACAGACCCAGCAGGCTTCTTCGGAAAAACCTCTTCAAGCAGCTCCGGCCACTCCCGCCCCGGCAGCCACTCCTGCTACCCCTTCCAAGGAAACCGCAAAAAAACCTGCGGAGCAGCCTAAAAAATGAACCCCCGGCGGCTCCTCGCCTTCGCGCTGGCCGCCTCCCTGAGTTTCACCGCCTGCACGGGTCGTCACAGCCGCGCGGATTTTGTCCTGCTCAACGGCATCGAACCCGAGTCCCTCGACCCTGCCATCATCACCGGGCAACCCGAGATGCGCGTGGTGCAAGCCCTTTTCGAAGGTCTCACTGCCCGCGATAAAAACGGTGAGACCGGACCCGGCATGGCCGACACATGGACTATCTCACCCGATGGTCTCACCTATACTTTCCACATCCGCGACGGCGCGAGCTGGAGCAACGGAGAACCCCTGACCGCCCATGATTTTGCAGCCTCGTGGAGACGGGCTCTCGAGCCTGCCACCGCCTCGGATTACGCGGAAATGCTTTACCCGATCACGGGAGCCGAGGCTTACAACAAAGGCGATCTCACCGACTTCTCCCAAGTCGGCATCCATGCCACAGATCCCTCGCGTCTTGTAGTCACACTACGCGCCCCGACAGCCTACTTTCTCCACCTCTGCTCCTTCCCCACCCTCTCGCCCGTCTGGTTGCCCGGCATTGAAAAGCATGGCATGGACTGGATCAAACCCGGCAAGCTCGTCTGCAACGGGGCTTACACTCTCGGGGCATGGCGCATCAACGACCGGATACGCCTAGTCAAAAACCCGCGCTACTGGAGAGCGGACAGCGTGGCTTTAGGAACCGTAGATGTGCTCCCCATTGCACACGCGACCACGGCCTTCAATTTCTTCGCCCTCGGCCAAGCACACCTCGTGCTAGACAAGGGGAACATCCCGCCCATGCTGCTGGGTGAACTGGCGCACCAGCCCTATTTCCACTCGGCACCGATCTTGGCCACTTACTTCTACCGGTTCAATGTCACCCGCCCGCCCTTCAACGACCCGCGCGTGCGCCAAGCGATCGCTCTGGCTCTGGATAAAAATTATTTCGTCCAGCGCATCACCTGCGCTGGGGAACCCGTCACCGGCTCTTTCACTCCGCCTGGTCTCTCGGGCTATACTCCGCCCCAGGGGCTCGGTGAAAATGTCGCCCTAGCCAGGCGCCTCTTAGCCGAGGCTGGCTACCCCGAGGGCCGAGGCTTTCCATCCTTCTCCCTCCTCTACAACAAGACCGACCAAGATGAGAATGTCGCAACAGCCTTCCAAGCGCAGATGAAAGAACGCCTCGGTCTTCGGGTGGAACTGCGCAACCAAGAATGGAAAGTTTATCTCAACTCCATGAGCCGTCTCGAATACGATATGTGCCGGGCGAGTTGGGTGGGTGACTACCCCGACCCCAACACATTCCTCGACTGCTTCATCACGGGCCGTGGGAACAACCGCACTGGCTGGAGCCACGCCACCTATGATCGCCTGGTCAACGGGGCCAACCGCGAGGTGGATCCCGCGCGCCGTTATGCCATGCTGGCGGAGGCGGAAAAAATCCTCGTCGAACAGGAACTCCCCATCATCCCCATCTTCCACTTTGTCGGCATCCAACTCTATGACGCCACTAAACTCGGCGGCTTTGAGCCGAATCTGGTGGATGAACATCCCCTGCGCGAGATGTATTGGAAACAAAAGCCATGACCGCCGCAATTTTCAAAAAATTCCTCTGGGCAGCACCCACCCTACTCGGTGTCGTGCTAGTCACCTTTGTGCTCATGCGCCTAGCGCCGGGTGGCCCCTTCGACCGCGAGAAGGCGATGCCCGAGCAGATTAAAAAACAGCTCCTGAGCCAGTATAAACTCGACGGCCCGGTGCCCGTGCAATTTCTCCACTACCTCTCGGATCTGGCCCGGGGCGACCTTCGTCTCTCGACAAAATACCGCAACCGCTCGGTCAACGAAATCATAGCGCAGACCCTGCCCGTCTCTGTCGCGCTCGGCACAGCGGCGTTCGTGATCGCCGTGGTGGGCGGCTGCACACTCGGCGTGCTGGCAGCCTCGATGCACAACCGCATGGGCGACTGGGTGCTGGGCTTGGTCGCGCTGGCGGGCATCTCTCTCCCCTCCTTCGTGCTCGGGCCGCTGCTGCTGCTGATCTTCTGCTTCGGTCTCGGCTGGCTACCTCCTGGTGGATGGGGCGAACTGCGACAACTGGTGCTCCCGGCACTGGCGCTCGGGCTACCCTACATGGCCTACATCACGCGGTTGACCCGGGCGAGCATGCTCGAGGTGCTCGGCCAAGATTATGTGAGAACCGCCCGCGCCAAAGGCCTTTCCGAAGGGCGAGTGCTTTTCGTCCACGCCCTGCGCAATGCCGCCCTGCCCGTGGTCTCCTACTCGGGGCCACTGGCCGCCAACATCCTCACAGGCTCGCTCGTCGTAGAGGAAATATTCAAAGTGCCAGGCATCGGTCCTTTTTTCGTTAACGGCGTGCTCAACCGCGATGTGTTCGTCGTCGGCGGCATCACGCTCCTCTACAGCGCCCTTCTCATTTGCTTCAACATAATCGTAGATGTGACCTACGGCATCCTCGACAAGCGGATCAAGATCGCATGAGTGCGCCCGGCTCCCAACCCTGGTCCACCCCGAGGACTCTCGTGCCCGCAGCCGTGCTCGCGCTCGTCGTGGCCGTGGCGGTGCTCGGCCCATGGCTCTCCCCCTACGGCTACGACCAGACAGGGCCGCTGAAATTTTCTCCACCCACAGCCGAGCACTGGGGCGGCACGGACATTCTCGGACGCGATGTCCTCACACGCACACTGCACGGCGCCCGCATCTCCCTGCTGGTCGGCTGTCTCGGCGCGGCTGTCAGCCTATTTATCGGAGTCACCTACGGGGCTATCGCCGGGTATATCGGCGGCGCCGTGGATGCGGCCCTGATGCGTTTCGTGGATGTGCTCTACTCCATCCCCAGGCTCGTCTTTGTCATCGCCATCATCGCGGTGCTCGACTCGCACATGCGCCATCTTTTGGAGGCTCTCCACGCGCCTCATTGGGCACCCCAAGCCAAACTGGCGCTACTCTTTGCCGGGCTCGGTGCTACGCAATGGCTCACGATGGCCCGTGTGGTCCGCGGGCAAGTGCTCGCCCTGAAAGAACGCCAATTCGTCTCCGCCAGCCTCGCGCTCGGGCAAAGCCACACCCGCATCCTCATCCTGCATATCCTCCCGAACCTGACCGGCATCGTCATCGTCTATCTCACTCTCAACATGCCAGTCGTCATCCTCGAGGAATCACTGCTGAGTTTCCTCGGCCTCGGCGTGCAGGCCCCCATGGCGAGCTGGGGCACGCTGATCTCCTCCGGAGCAGCGGCTGTAAACCCGCTCAAGAGTTATTGGTGGCTGCTCGTGGTGCCAGGCACTGCGATGGCGTTGGCTCTGCTAGCCATGAACTTCCTCGGCGATGGCTTGCGCGATGTGCTCGACCCTAGAAAGACGGGATGAACCCCTCCACCCCGGAGAATAACCACGGCATGCCGCAGCCGAGCTTCCGCGAGTTTTTCTGGCTATTCTTCAAAATAGGCTGGATCGGGTTCGGCGGCCCCGCCGGCCAGATTGCCCTGCTCCACGCGGAGGTGGTAGAAAAAAAACGCTGGGTCGAGGACGCGCGCTTTTCTCAAGCTCTCAACTACTGCATGCTTCTTCCCGGTCCAGAGGCACAACAGCTAGCCACTTTTCTCGGCTGGTTCCTTGGGGGAACGCCTTGGGCTTTGGTGTCTGGGACATTGTTTGTCCTACCTGCTGCAATATTGATGTGGATGCTGTCGTGGGTATTTATGGAGCACGGCGACAGCCGCCTGATCCAGTCCTTCTTGCTAGGGGCTCAACCCGCCGTGCTCGCCATCATCACCTCGTCCGTTTACAAGTTTGGTCTCCGCTCCTGCCGTTCCACCCTCCTTGTAGTCTGGGCTATCGCTTCCTTTGTAATGATGTTTTTTCTGCGCGTGCCGTTTCACTGGATCGTCATCGCCTCCGCCCTCCTCGGCATCCTGCTGCGACACCAGCTTGCAGGCGATATACCCTCCGAATTGGACCGGCCCTGCCGCGTCGGACACACCTGGAACCGCGCGATAAAATTATTACTGTTCGGCTGTTTCCTCTGGTGGACCCCCATCGCCGCTGTCGGCCTGTGGACTGGATGGGATCAGACACTATTTCAACTTGGAACATTTTTTAGCAAGGCAGCGGTCCTGACCTTTGGAGGAGCCTACGCGATTTTACCCGCAGTCGCCCACGAAGCGGTCGAAGTGCGCGGGTGGCTGGACGCCTCTCAAATAGCCGCAGGCATCGCCCTGGCCGAGGCCACGCCCGGCCCGCTGGTCATACTCCTTCAGTTCGTTGGCTTCGCTGCAGCATGGCAGTTCCCCGTCCTCGGCTGGCACCCGCTCGCCTCGGCTACTCTCGGGGCAGCGATTACGACTTGGGTCACCTTTGCGCCTGGCACCCTGCTGGTGCTAGTAGGCGCTCCCTCCGTAGATCGCCTGCGCACCCACCCTTGGGTAAGCAGCGCACTGGGCGCTCTCACAGCGGCCGTCACAGGCGTAATCCTGAATCTGGCCTACTGGTTTGGGGCTAGGGTTCTTGTGGGCGATACCGGGATAGATTGGGCTTCGGCGCTGTTCTCGGTCGTCGCTCTAGTCGCTATCTTGAGGTGGAAGCTCGATCCCGTCCGAGTGCTTCTGGCTGGCATGGTTTTCGGGTTGCTGCGAGCGGTGTTGGGGTAGCGCTTGGCTGTCTGACCATCCCGCTCGAATCAACTCCTTTGGCTCATCGTGGCATACAGCTCGCGGACGGCTTTTTCAATCAGGGCCAGCGCTGTTTCTGGATCGAGCGCGTGCAGATCGGCAATGCTCCAGAAAACCACTTCAGACTCCCGGTGAGGCAACATTTCCGAGAGCATAGGGCGGTGCTCTTCCTCATCCAATACAATCGTGGTGTCCGCCCGGTCAAAATCACAATCCCGAATTTGGTTGGCTTCTTGGGTTGTCCTACTGGCAGGAATACCCAACTGGCGCAGTCTGAGTAGGGTGTGGGGAGAGATCGAGCCTGCCTCGGGCGGGACAGCATGGATCATGAGACCACGGGAAAAGGCACGAAGCGGAGAGCCGCTCTCAGATGCTAGGTGATTGAACAGCGCCTCGGCAAAACGGCTCCGATAATAGTTACCCGTGCAAATAAAGAGCACGGCATAGCGCCCGTCAGCAGTTGTGGTCTGAGTCATCACGCGGCGAGGCTTGGCGTAACGGTTTCTCAATAGCAAGCACGCTCTGCAAGCCAGGCGATCAAGTCCAGGCTGCCACCCGGGAATCCAACTGGAATACTTGGCCTGAAGTGTTGCAGGTGGCAGAGAGAAAAACGGCAAATGCAGCAGCCTCCTCGACCGTGTTCAAACGCCCTAAGACATGCGCCTGCAAGACGCTTTCTTGAACCGTGCCCGGCAGGTGGGCATTCAATTTTGTAGGCAAATACCCGGGCAAGATGACATGGCTGCGAATGTTGCGTGTGCCATATTCTTTGGCTAAGCTTTGCGAGAGAGCGATCAGGCCAGCCTTGGCTGCGCTGTAGTTGGACTGCCCGGCATTGCCTTGGCGCGGAGCCCATGAACCTATGTGGATCAGGTGCCCACCTCCAGCACGAGACATCAGCTTGACTGCCTCACGGCTGCACGCCGCTGCGCCCGTGAGATTCACTGCGATGACATCGTCCCAATCTCTCTCACTCATTTTCAGCAACAGCGTGTCGCGACAAATTCCGGCATTATTGACGAGGACATCTAGCCTCTCCAATCGAGAGAAATACTGATTCACCGACCGTGATGAAGCGACATCCAATTCATCTCTCCCAGGAGCTAGACAGCAAAAACCAGCCGCCGAAAAAGCCGCGGCCAAGCCCGAGCCCAAGGCGCCTTTACCCCCTGTAATCACCGCCACTTTTGGCGTGGCCCCGCTCACGGGCACCGGCTCCCGGCGAGGTGTTCCGCCCCCTCTGGAACCCGGACGAATCGGCCTCCTGCAACGACCAGCGGCACTGTGTCCGGATGGGATACCAGCGACAGGATAGGGTCTGGATCCGAGAGTGGGACAGCAATCATGTCGGCACTGGCACCCGGGTGTAGGACACCGATTGTCCCAGACATGCCAAGCATTTTTGCTGGCACCGTCGTCACCATGTCGAGCACCTGCTGCGGTGTGGCAGTGGCCTGATTTTTCAAGAAAAGCGACATTTCTTCGAAGAGCGAAAGCCTGTCCGCGCTGGCCAAGCTATCCGTCCCCAGCGCCACAGGGATTTCAGCCCACGCGAGGCGTTCCCACTGAAAAGGAGCCCTGCAAAAAAACTCGTGCGTCTGCGGGCAGTGCACCACGGAATGCCCTGCCGACCAGAGGCGGGCGAGGTCTTCATTATCAAAGTGGTTGCAGTGCGCCAGCACAGCTCGGTCCGGCAACATAAACTCGTCGAGCACCATGCCCAGCGGCGATCCGTTACCACAGTCGGACATGTCCCGACCCGTATTCTTTAGCAGGTCGAAGAGCGGGCCAGAGCCATAGTAAAACATCTCGGACTCTTCGATCGTCTCGGCGATATGGGTGGTAAAGAGAGCGCCTGTGGCCTGCGCGATTTTTTTTGCCTCTCTGTAAAGCTCAGGTGAGGCTGTATAAGGGGCATGCGGCGACACCGCGCCCAGTGCGGGGAGCGGATCAGGGAATTCAAACGGGCGCCGGACATCTATCCCCTCGATCGCCCACCAGACGCGGATGGGAACTTCAATAGTCTCTATGATTTCTGGAAAAGATTCGATCACGACAGCCGAGGTGGTTCCATAGTCCACCAGTTCGCTCATACCGTCCTGAACAGCTTTGATGAATTCAGCCCGTTCACAGGAAAACTTGAGTTCGTTCATTTCTGCTATCCATTCGGCAAAAGATCGTCCGCGCGTGGTCTGCCTTCGGAAATGGGTGTAGTCGAGGTGGCAGTGGGCATTAACGAGACCGGGGGCAAGCACCGCGTTATCGAGCGCAAGATCGGCGTCGGATACCTCTCCCTCCTGCACTGCCACAATCCGGTCTTGCTTCCACTGCACCCAGCCAGGAGAGAGGACGGCACCAGCCTGCGTGACAACATGGGATGCCTGGATTTTCATTCCTTAAA
Source organism: Verrucomicrobium spinosum (assembly GCA_020718645.1). Classification (GTDB taxonomy): domain Bacteria; phylum Verrucomicrobiota; class Verrucomicrobiia; order JADLBR01; family JAIBCM01; genus DYRQ01. The sequence continues at coordinate 17,516 of DYRQ01000021.1, read as the reverse complement.
TATGGGCAGGGTATGCACCTGTTTTTTGTTGCGCCACAGGATGCCAAACACCGTGACTGTCGGCAGGAGTAGCAGCGGGCTTAGAAACCCGCACAGCATATTTTTTTCGAAGAACAGATACAACATCCCGTAGCCGGCACCGCCGAGAGCCGAGAGCGCGAACGGCACTGAGAACCAGAGGGGGGTCGCCATCGCCACCCAGCACAGAACCACCGCCGCCAGTGTATAGGCGCCTATACGCCAATGTGCGGGAGCGATCTGCATGTAATCACCGCTATAGATCACCCGCCAACCTTCCCAATGCACGCGCATGGGAGCACAGGGACCGAGTGGAGTAGCAACAGGCTCGTAAGTTCTTGGATCTTCTCGGGAGATAAAAACCATTTTATCCCGCACTTCAGCCGGATCCCAAGCAATCGGTTCGCCGGCCCTTTTTTGCTCGGCTGCCAGCACCGCTGCATCCAGCCCCACCCTCGGGGGAGGCGGCACATTGGCCCGCCAGCGCAAGAGCATCCGTCCCGCATGATCCACCGGTATCCGCATGGTGACTTCGTTCGATTTACGGATCAGCACTTCTCCTATATGGAGTTCCACCTCCTCCATGCGCACACCTTCCATCGCCACAACACTGGCGAGCAAAAACGAGGGATAGACTTTGTCTGCAAATCGGTAAACCAGCGGGATGTCGCGCACCTTGCCATCGAGTTCAGGAATGAGTGAACTGAACCCCACAAATGAGGACTTGGCAAAGGAGGCGAGCGGGAACACGGCGCTGGCGTGGTTGGGCAACATACGCACCGCCAGACCCGATGCGGCGAGAGCGGGGATTTCCCGATCCATTTCAAGGAACGAGCCCGACCCCACGGCACGCGCTGAGAATACAACCGCTGGAAAACGCTCCACTTGGCTGGCCAAGGCGTCATCAAATACTGTGAGTTCTGGCTGGGGGTTGCTCATCGGAACCTCGAACGCTACCGCCCTCGGGCTCTCGGGTCTGAGCCCCTGCAACGCGGTGGCATAGGCCAGCCGGGAAAACGGCCAACGATTTTCACCGTGGGTCACCACCGTGCTCGAGTCCACTGCCAGGCACAACGCATTGTCGGGAGCCTGCCGGCACCAAGCGTCTCGCCGCAGCAAAGGATCCATCAAGGGTCGCTCAATGATGTTCCACACGCCTGTCAGCTCGACCACCCAGAGCGCCAGAGCCCCGGCGAGGCCGTAGTGCAATGCGCGTGGAAAACTGTATTTGCTCATGATTGGAGATCCTCTTGTTTCCGAGAAGACAGCGATTGTGCCACTTCAGAGCGCAACCATTCCAGCGCATTTTCACGACCTGCCCAGACCCCCTCCAGTTGCTGGTCGTAGGCTGCTTTGAGCAGACACCCCACCGAGGGTCCGGGTGTCATCCCGAGCGCCAACACATCCGCGCCCCGCACCCACGGTTCCGGCTTGACCTCCTCCACCGACATCGCGGCTCTGCGTTCTCTCAACAAATCGTAAATCCCCAAGTCTCCATGCGATCCGAGACAGTCGGCGCGGTGCAGCTCTATCTCGTCGGCAAAGGTGTCCCGCGCCATCAATTTTTTGAGCGTGCCCACACGCATCTGGGGAACATCTTTGAAAGACATGTGATTGGCGATCATCGCCGTGATGGCCTCTATATCCGCATTCGAAAAACGGAGTCTCGAGAGAATCTTCTGCGCCATGCGCGCCCCTACGGTCTCGTGTCCGTTGAACCGGAAACGCCCGGTCTCGTCCACGGAAAAGGTCGGAGGTTTTCCTATATCATGGAGCAGCGCCGCCCACGCGAGCCCATACCCCGGCTGCCGCAGATGCGAAAGCACTAGGCGCGTGTGGACAAAAACATCGCCCTCGGGATGAAACTGCGGTGGCTGCTCCACGCCTTTCATTTTTTCCACCTCGGGCAAGAGCAGCATCAGGATACCGCTTTCTGAAAGCAGATCCAACGCCTCGCACCGGTGTTCGCCCACCAACCATTTACTCAACTCGTCGCGTATGCGTTCGGGACTGACCACGGTCACAGCCCGGGCAGACTCTTTCACCGCCGCCCAAGTGTTCGGCTCGATTTGGAATCCGAGTGCAGAGACAAAACGAATCGCCCGCAACACCCGCAGCCTGTCTTCCTCAAACCTTTGGCGCGGCTCGCCCACCGCCCGTAAAATCCGCGCCTCCAAATCGGCTCGCCCACCGACATAATCAATCACACGATCTTCTACCGGATCATAGAAAAGGGCGTTGACTGTAAAATCCCTCCGCTTGGCATCCTCCTCCGGTGTTGAGAACTGGACAGAATCCGGGCGACGCCCATCCAGATAAGTGCCGTCCACGCGGAAGGTGGCCACCTCGACATGCACCCCATCGAGCCTCACGATCACCACACCAAAACTCTTCCCAACAAGATCGGCTCGGCCTGGGAACAACGCCTCCACCTCGGCAGGTGTCGCGGAGGTGGCCACATCGTAGTCATGCGGCTCGGCCTCGCGCAGCATGTCACGCACACAGCCACCGGCAAAGTAGGCCGTGTGGCCTGCCGCCTGCAATTTTCTGACTATCATTTCTGCTGTTTGTCGCATCGTCCAAAACAGTGTATGCTCCAAACATGGAGAGCACCAAGGAGATTCGAGAAACCGAAATCGGCGTCGCACTCGGCTCGAACCTCGGCCAGCGACAAGACCACTTGGACCGTGCCGCCCGTTGGCTTGCAACTCTCTCTCGAGACGGGCGAGTCGAAATCGCTCCAGCCCTCGAGACCGCCCCGATAGATTGCCCGCCAGGCTCGCCCGCTTTTCTCAACACCGTTGCCGTGCTCACGACCACTTTTTCACCGCAAGAACTGCTCGCTGCGTTCAAGGACTACGAAGCTGCCGCCGGTCGCCTGCTCAATGCTCCTCGCAACTCTCCCAGGTCCGTGGATCTCGACCTGATCTATCACGGAGATACCTTGCTCGACACCCCCTCCCTCACCCTCCCTCATCCACGCGCCGCGCAACGCCGTTTCGTGCTCGCCCCGCTCTCCGTGCTACGGCCCAACCTGATTTTACCGGGACACACGGACAGCATTAAGTCCTTGCTCTCCCGCCTCCCCTCTGACGACAATCCCCCTACATGAATCCGAGGATTACGCCTGACTCCATCCGCTTTGGCAAAGGGCGCACCCCCCGCTGGCTCGCCGTCACAGCCTATGATTTTCCCACTGCCAAATTTCTCGATGAAGAAGGCGTGGACATCATCCATGTCGGCGACTCGCTCGGCATGATGGTGCTCGGGCACCCTGACACGACTCGGGTCACACTACCCGTCATGTCCCACCATACCGCCGCCGTTGCCGGTGCCAAAGGCCGGGCACTCATCACCTCGGATCTCCCTATCGCCACCTACCGCACACCGGATGAAGCCGTGGCCAGTTCACGCGAGTTGATGCGGGCTGGAGCCGATGCTGTCAAAATGGAGGGGGGGCGCGAAATTCTAGACCAAATCCGCGCTGTGCTCGGCGAGGGCATCCCAGTGCAAGGACACATTGGCATGCTGCCCCAACAGGCGCCCGCCGAGGGCGGTTTCAAAAAGAAAGGCAAGACTGAGGACGATATCCGCCGCCTCTGCGATGATGCCTCGGCCTTGGGTGAAGCAGGCTGCTTTTCTATCGTTGTCGAATGTGTCACCCCCGAGGCCGCCCATGCCATCACACGGGCTTGCACAGTTCCGACCATCGGCATTGCCAGTGGGACAGGTTGCGATGGCGAGATCCGTGTGTTCCATGACATCATGGGACTCTACCCGTGGTTCAGGCCGCCTTTTGTGAAAGTCGAAGCCGACCTCGGCGCCGCGCTCCGGCAAGGGGTGCGCTCGCTACGAGAAAAAGTGGGATGAAACACGGCGCTTCCCCCACATGATTTTTTCTCGCCAATTTTCATAAAATCAATCGAGCGTGCGGCGATAACGCTTCAGCCCCAGGCTCACGACAACCACCACAAAAAGTGCGATCGGCCACAAGTGGTGCACGACTTCAGCAGGGCCATTGCCTTTGAGTAAAATGCCGCGCACGACCCGCAGAAAATGGGTCAGGGGCAGCACTTCCCCCAGCCATTGCGCCCACTGGGGCATACCCCGAAACGGGAACATAAAACCCGAGAGCAGGATAGAGGGAAGGAAGAAGAAAAAGGCCATCTGCATCGCTTGAAGCTGGTTTTTGGCGATGGTGGAAAAGAGGATGCCGACAGACAAATTGGCCACGATAAAAACAAGCACGGAGGCGAGCAGCAGCGGCACGCTACCCATCACTGGCACGCGGAATAAAAACTTTGCCGCACAAAGAATCAGGGTCACCTGGATATACCCCAGCAGGACATAGGGCACGAGTTTACCGAGCATGACCTCCAGCGGATGCACCGGGGTAGAGAGCAAGTTTTCCATGGTGCCGCGTTCGCGCTCGCGGGTGATCGCCAGAGCGGTGATTATGACCATGGTCATCGTGAGCACCACGCCCATGAGCCCAGGCACGATGTTGTATTGAGTGATGCCCTCGGGGTTGTAGCGCCGGTGTATCCTCAAATCGAACGGCGCCGCGCCCTCCATGGCAGGGCGTGCGAGGGGGCCGAGAAGATCGTGTTCCAGGGCTCGAGCTGCCAGTGTCTGGAGCGCGCTAATGGCGTTGCTCGTGGCAGCCGGGTCAGAAGCGTCCGCCTCCAGCAAGACCACCGGCCTGCGCCCCCGCACGAGGTCGCGCTCGAACCCTGCGGGTAGGTGGAGCACAAACTGGACTTCCCCCAACTCCAAGGCGCGGGTAGCCGCGGCGTCATCCGGCAATCTGCCGGTAAATTGAAAGTAACCACTGGCTGTCATCGCTCGCACCACCGAACGCGCGAAAGGACCTTCGTCGGAACAGCGCAGCGCCGTGCGCATCTGTTTGGGGTCGGTGTTAATAGCAAAACCAAAGAGCACGAGCTGCATGAGCGGCACACCTACCATCATGCCAAAAGTCAGGCGGTCCCGACGCATTTGGATGAACTCTTTCAAAGCTATCGCAACAAACCGTGGCAGGGAGAAAAAGTTCACTGGAAATTATCCTTCGCCTCTCCCATGAGACTGATGAAAGCATCCTCCAAGCTCGGTTCGGCTCTCTGCCAGATGTGTCCGCCATGGCGAAAGGGTTCGATGGCCAGCTCGAGAGTCGCTGCATCATGACCACTGACATGAAGCGCGTTTCCGAAGGGAACCACTTGGCTCACGCCTTCAGACTTCTCCAGAGCAGAGCAGAGCGCATGCAAGTCACCACCACTGGCGGTCCATGTGGAGAGCCGGGTGTGGCGGATGATGTCACCGGTGGTGCCTTCGGCCAACAGCGAGCCGTAGGCGATGTAAGCGAGGCGGTGGCAGCGTTCAGCCTCGTCCATGTAGTGCGTGGTCACCAGCACGGTAATTCCCTGTGCCGACAACTCGTGAATCTGCTCCCAAAAATCGCGGCGCGCCTTCGGATCCACTCCTGCGGTGGGCTCGTCCAGCAAGAGGAGTTCGGGTTGATGAATCATACAAGCGGCCAAGGCCAAGCGCCGCTTCCATCCCCCCGAAAGCTGCCCGGCAAGCTGGTGTTTGCGACCGGCCATGCCGAGCTGTTCCAAGCTCTCACGCACAGCGCGACGACGGTCGGGCAACCCGTAGATGCGAGCGATAAAATCTAGATTTTCTTCCAAGCTGAGATTTTCGTAGAAACTGAATTTTTGGGTCATGTAACCGACCCGTTTTTTAATCTCTGCCGATTGGCTCAGAATATCGAATCCCAGACAGGTGCCGCTGCCGGAATCGGGCGTCAACAAGCCGCAGAGCATGCGCAGAAAAGTGGTCTTACCACTCCCGTTGGGGCCGAGAAAACCGAAGATTTCCCCCCTGCCCACCCGCATGGCGATGCGATCCACTACCACGCGTCCGGAGAAGGAATTTGTCACCCCCTCCACCTCGATGGCAGCCTGCCGCGCCGTCCCTGATAGCGGGGCTGTCATCGAGTCACGGACACGGGTTGTCCTACACGGAGGGAGGCGACCACTTCGGGTGGACAGGCCGCCTCGACCAAGAATGAGAGTTTCTGCCGGGCCTCGGTGCTGTAGATCACTGGAGGAGTAAATTCCACCTGTTCCGAACACCGCAGCACACGGGCTGGAAGTGGCGCAGACAGGCCGTCGCAGCTCACTTGCACCGTCGAGCCAGGAGGCAGTGGCGAGGCATCTTGCGGGAGGTAAAAACGCACTTTCCAGTGAGACGGCGGCAATACCGAGACAACGGGGGATCCCGCGGGCACCCACTCTCCTGGACGGTAGTAGATGTCGTGAACGGTGGCAGCTTCCGACGAGCGCAGCGTCATGTGGCGCAGACGCCAATCCGCTTGATCCAGTGCCGCACGGGCGGCCTGAAGCTCAGCCAAGGTCGAGCTGTGCGTCTTCACAGCCTCATCAAATTCTTGAGCAGAGATGGCTTTTTTCTGGATGAGCAAACTGGCGCGAGCCAAGTTTTCTTTGGCCAACGCGTGGATAGAGGCCGCCGCTGCCATGCGTTCTGCGACTTCCTGACGAGCTGTATTTTCCAGCTCTGTATCGAGCGAACAGACAGCAGCACCAACGGCAACTTCCGAACCTTCTGGGGCATCCACTGAGGCCATGAAACCCGCTGTGGGGGAAGATAGATAAACGAATTCCCCCTCGATATAACCCTGCCACGGCTCGGGCACGCGCCCGCAGGAAGCCAGCGTCACGGCGCAGAACAGTAGCTGCAAGAGGCGTTGTGTCATAGGAAGACGACTGCCATGACCCCATGGAATGAAAAAGCCGAAAAGCGCTTTTACACTCCACCACACTCTGCCACACTGTAGACATGATCGGCCAACCCTCTAGCAGCTCCACGGACATGGCTCGGGCGCACGCGATTTTGCGGCGGCTCGAGGTGGGCGTGCGCCGCGCTGCAGAGAGCGTGGCAGGAGGGGATTACCGATCCGCCTTTCGCGGCAAAGGCATGGAATTCGATCAGGTCGTCAAATACGAATACGGCGACGATGTGCGCGATATAGACTGGAAAGTCACCGCCCGCCTCGGTGAGCCTTATAGAAAAAAATATATCGAAGAGCGCGAGGTCACACTCTTTTTAGTGTTTGAAGATTCGGTCTCGCTCCGATTCGGATCTGGAGAACGAACCAAGCGTGAAAGCCTGCTCGAGGTGGCTGCCATGCTTGGCCTCTTGACCTCGCTGAACCGCGATCGCCTCGGCGTGGTCTATGCCTCGCCAGAACAATGCTGGATAGCGGAACCTGCCCGGGGCCGCAGGGCTGTCATGCACAACTGCGCCAAACTACTCGAGCAGACACCTTCGGAAGCCTGGATGGATCCCGCCGCAGGTGACTGCGTGGTGCCATGGAAAAAAGTTTTTGCCACTGCACCGAGGCATAGCGCCATATTTTGGATGGGCGATTTTCCACCGAGGCCTGCCCCTGCCGGTTGGTCTGCTATGCGCGAGCGCTACGAGCTGGTGGGCATCCGTGCCGACGACCCATGGGAGCGCACTTTTCCCGAGGTCAGCGGACTCACGGTGTTCGATCCTGTCTCTTCGCGACTGATGGTTCTGGACGCTTACAGCACGGAACAACGCCGCGCACACGCAGCTTGGATCGGCGATAGAGAATTGGCATGGGAAGCTCTTTTTCCTGCGCCGCGAGAGCGCATGGTGATGGGCACCGAAGAAAAAACGCTGGAGGCTTTGTCCGCTTTCCTACGCAGGAGGCGCGGGCCGAGATGATCGCGGTGCCTGAGGGTTTTCAGTTTGCCTACCCGCACTGGTTTTGGGTGCTGCTGGTGCTCCCGCTCATCGCTTGGCTGCGAGGGCGTAGGCCGTCGGTGGCCATGGCCGTTCCCTTTGCTGGCTTCTGGCATAGACCCACTATCCTGCCGACACGGCAACTGCCCTTGATCTTTTTTTATGCAGGACTAGCCGCTGTGATTTTTGCGCTGGCGCGCCCTCAGGTGCTCAATGACCGCCGCGAAATTAAGCGCGAGGGTTACGACCTGATGCTGGCCATTGATTTGTCCGGAAGCATGTTGGCGGAGGATTACGAGCGGGGCAACCAGCGCATCAACCGCCTCGAGGCCATTCGCCCTGTGATCTCGTCTTTTATCCGCGACCGTGAGGGCGACCGCATCGGTCTGGTGGTGTTCTCGGGGCGCGCCTACACGATGTCTCCCCTGACCTTCGACCACGCGTGGCTTGAGAAACAAGTGGACCGCCTGAAAGTGGGGCTGCTTGAAGATGGCACTGCCATCGGCGACGGACTCGCCGTAGCGCTCAGCCGCCTCGAACAGAAACAGCACACAGAAGGAGAGAGACGCAAGGGAGCGTTTGTGGTGCTCCTCACTGATGGAGCCAGCAACCGTGGAATTTTGCCACCCCTAGACGCGGCCACTATCGCGCAATCTCGCGGGGTGCCAGTCTATACTATTGGCGCAGGACGCGAAGGTATTGTGCCGATGCCAGTCTTCGACGACGAAGGCCGCAAGGTGGGCTACCAGCGGGTGCGCTCCGACTTGGACGAAGATACCCTCATCAAAATAGCTAACATGACCAGCGGCCAATATTTTCGGGCGCACGACAATCGGACAGTCGAAGCCGCTTTCTCAGCCATTGATACCGCGCAGAAAATCGAGTTTCAGGCCTCGGTGACCGTGGAGGCAGAAGAACTCTATCCTTGGCCCTGCACCTTCGGGGTAGCACTGATCCTGCTCGGGGCTTGGCTCGGCCTCGACCGACGCCATGGCACGGGAGCTTCCGCTCCCGCTGGCTCCGTCAGACGGGCTGTGTGACTTTGAGGTAGGTATGGCCTTTGAGCACGCGTTCGTATTCCTCTAGCAGACGCATGCCTTCGTTCGGTTTGATGGCATCTCGTTTGATAGCCGCATCCACATGGGCTTTGACCTCGCTGATGATCTCATGGGAGTTGTATTGCACCTCCTCGAGGACATCTTTCACCGTGCGACCCTCGATGGTCTCTTCGATGTAGTAACCGTCGTCCTCGTCGGGATCGAGAAACACATGGGCCTCGTTGACTCTGCCGAACAGGTTGTGGATATCCCCCATGACATCTTGGTAGGCACCCACGAGAAAGAAGCCGATCAAGTATTCGCTGCCGTCCAGCCGGTGCAGGGGGAGCGTGGCGCGGCAACCCTCGTTATCAATGAATTTGGCAACCTTGCCATCCGAGTCGCAGGTGATGTCCACCAGAGTGCCCTCGAGGGTGGGCTCTTCGTCAAGCCGGTGCAGCGGGGCGATGGGAAATATCTGACCGACGGCCCAGTGGTCGAGGAGTGACTGGAACACCGAGAAGTTGCAGATGTATTGGTCGCCCAAGGTCTGGGCGAGTTCTTTGATCTCCTCGGGGATGCGCGGGGCTCCCTCGAAAAACTCCACGGATCTCTCGGCCACATGCCAGTAGATCTGATCTACATGAGCTTTGCTCTTGAGGTCGAGGAGTCCGAGGCCAAACATGCTTTCTGCCGTGTCCCTGAGTTCTTGAGCGTCGTGGAGTGCCTCGCGTTTGCTCCCTTTTTTCATCGAAGTGAGCAGGGAGAGAATGTCTTCCACGATCTTGTGGTTGCCGCCGGGCTGGGGCAGCGGGCGGGTGTGCTTAGTTTTTTCTGCCGCTGCAAAGGCCTCCACGACGAGCACCGAATGGTGCCCCACGATGGCTCGCCCACTCTCGCTGATAATGGTCGGGTGCGGCACCTCTTCGGCATCGCACACCTCGCCCAAGTTATAGACCACATCGGAACAATACTCCTGCATGGTGTAGTTGGTAGAACTGTCAGTCGCACTGCGGCTGCCATCATAGTCAATACCGAGACCCCCACCGATATCGAAGTAGGCCACGGGAAAGCCCATCTTGCGCAGCTTCGCGTAGTAACGAGCGGCCTCGCGAACAGCACGCTTCACCACCTGAATATCTGGGATCTGTGAGCCTACATGGAAATGCATCAGCTTGAATGAATCGCCGTAGCCCTCGGCCTCCAGCATTTCGCACGCTTCGATTAAATCAATGGCCGAAAGCCCGAACTTGGCATTCTCTCCCGAGGAGGTCGCCCACTTGCCCGAACTCTTGACCTGAAGCTTAACGCGGAACCCGAGCAACGGGCGAACCTGAGTCTGCCTAGAGACACACAAGATCAGACTGAGTTCTTCGAGTTTCTCTACGACCATCACCACCTGTTTGCCCAAACGAACACCCAGCAAAGCTAGGCGCACAAAATCTTCATCCTTGTAGCCGTTGCAGATGATGAGGCTCTCAGGATCTTTGTGCAGCGCCAGCGCAGCAGTCAGTTCCGGTTTGCTCCCCGCCTCGAGCCCATAGTGGAACGGCGCACCTGCATCCAGAATCTCCTCGACCACTTCGCGTAGCTGGTTGACCTTGATCGGGAAAACCCCCCGGTAGGTGGACTTAAAAGAATACTCGGTGATTGCCTGCTGGAACGCGGCATTGAGCGCCTCGACCCTGTTGCGTAAAATGTCTTGGAACCGGATCACCATGGGCAAGTGCAGGCCGCGCTGCTTGGCTGCATCCACGACATCTTTGATGGCCAACTCCACCCCGTTGCCAGGTGTGGGTGAGACACAGAGAGCACCCTTGGAGGAAATAGAAAAATAGGGCGTGCCCCAGCGTTCGATGCTGTAAGCCTGTGCTGCCTTCGTTATATCCCACACCGAATTCGTCTCACTCATATAAGCGCGCAAATTGTCATGCTCTGCCCGTTTGCAAATCAAAATCTGAATAAAAATTTACTCAGACTTTCCGGCACACATCCACTTTCCACCTCCCTTCCACCTGCACACCCGTCACAGTCACACTAAAAAAGAGACAATATATCTCATTATTTTATTGTAATTCATGTTAGTTGTTGTCTCTGTTTTGTTTGTGTATAATGTATTTTTGGCATTTGTTATGCAGTAATGGCTCTTATGAGTAGTGTAAACCAACAAACACAGGAGAAAAAACTATGAATACCATGACACTCTGGAATAACCGGATAGCCAAACACGGGCTGGAAGACGCCTTCGATGGACTGTTGGGCGCAGGAACAAGTTCCTCGTTACCGACCACTCGAACAGCAGCGGATGCCGAGCGATACACGATCGAAATGGATATGCCTGGAGTCACGCGTGAAGCCGTCAAACTTCACATCGAGTCCGACCAGCTCTCTGTTTCAGCTAGCCGCACAGTTAAGCAGGCAGGCCAAGAACGCGAATATGTTTACCAACAGCGCTTCACTCTGCCCACCGACGCTGATAGCGGCGCGGTCAAGGCCACGCTCAAAGATGGCGTGCTGACCCTGCACATCGGGAAACGCGAGGAGGCCAAGCCCCGCGAAATACAGATCGAAGTAAGCTAAAAGCCCAGCACCCCTACTCGGCACCCCCATTGGATCAGCCTTTGGGGGTGCCGGTGTTTTATACCCCATCCACATGTCGCAGAAGGTTTGTAACTTCTGTTCGCTTTTTGGTATGGGAGCAGCTATAATTTGAAGATTGTGCAGAAAGCATTGCTAAACACAAATTGGCTCAGCAACAGGATTGCTGTCAGATTTCATTCTCTAAACGGAGCCATCCTCGCAGCGACAGTCCTCTCGTGGAGCAGTCCAGTCATGGCTCAATCCAAGGATAAAATACCCGCCGAGGCCAAGTCTGTGCACATGCAGATGAAGCCCAACTACCCCATCAACTTCATCCGCCCCAGCTTCGAGACCACGATTCAGTTCATCAATCCCGGCAAGATGGATATCACCAAACCGCTGCCCACCTCCGAAGCTATCATGATGTCGCAATCCGGTGCCGCCAACGACCTGCTCGGCCGTATTGATGACACTGTAACAGAAGATGACGCCTACAATTATTCCGTAGAGAAAGGGAGAAATTTTCTCATCATCGGCCTCAAACAACCCAAGGTGGTCAACCAATTCGCCTTTTTCAACGCCTCGTCCGAAGGCTCCTATCGTATTTACACCTCCACCACACCTCAACCGCCTGTCGGAGGAAACTGGATGCCGGCAGGCCCCGATGTCACTTTTCGCTCCAAAGGAGTCAGCATCCTGAAGTTCCCTCCAACAGAAACCTCTTTCGTCAAAGTCGAATTTGATGTCACCCTGCGAGGCAAGATCTCCTCGCTCTATCTTGCTGGCATGGAATCCCAGTTGACTTACTCCTTTGACGAGCCACCGGATGAGAGCCAGATCAGCCAAGCTATCTCACCGCAGTCGTCCATCCCGGCAGCCCACGACCCCGCCAAAGAGGCAGCCAAGAAAAAAGTAGATCTCAATGTCGGCGGTCTCCACGCTGGAACCCGCGTGCTCTACAGCAGCTCATCATGGGAATATGGTGACCCGAACCAAATTCTCTCTGACATACCCCAATCGGCCTACGCTTTTAGCCCCCGCGACAAACAGCCCATGCTGGTCATGGATTTCAAAAAATCGCGCAGGCTCACCAAGAGCACCAGCCGCCTCACTGCCGCCCCAGGCCAGATGAATATCTACTTGCTGGAAGCCCTCCCGCAATCACCTGCCTCTGCCTCAGGCGCTGCCCTGCGGGCTTCGGGCGAAGGCTTCCTGCCGGTCTCCCTACGCGCCCTCGCGCCCTATCGGCGCATCTCTGTCGGAGGAGGAGCCAACCCTCTCGCCCTTGCGCTCCAAGGTATGCGCCCTACCAAATCTCTACCCCTTGACCAAGCTGCTAACGCTGCCCGCGTTTCCCCGTCCATGGATGGCGCCTCGGGCCGTTTCCTCATTTTCCAGTTCGTGCCCAAGATCCCTGGCGGCCCTCCCTTCGTGCCGCAGAAACTGCAACTATTCACGAAAATGCCCCCTGTCCCCCCCCAGATGAAAGTCGTGCCACCAGCCGTCATCACCCCCCAGGAAGACACACCGAGCGGACGCGGCATAGCCGAAGCTGGGACATACTATGTCATAGATGCCGACGGCAAAGTGCGCCCTATCTCGGCCAATGAGCTTCCACCTGAAGTAGCTGAAATGCTGGGGCTCTCTCTCGCACCACAAAACGATGCCACTATGAGCGAGACGGCTTCCCAGAGTGTGAATGATACTCCGACTCCGAGCACCACAACCACCGTCCCGAATTTGGGCGCACCCGGAGTTAATCAAGTTGTCATACCTGTGGAACCGCCTGTCATCGAACCTGACCCCGATACAGACGAGGATAGCGGTGACACCACCACTCCCACCAACCCCAGTCCCTCACCGTAATACCGCAGGAGAGACTTCGCCTCCGATCTATCGTAGTTGATCTCTGTTGGAGCATCAGCTCCCGTTGCATCCGCCTTGAGACATGGCAGACCAATCTATCTCCACAATCGTAGAAAATTATTTGAAACAAAACCTCTGGAGTATGCTAAATTTCAGAGAGTCCTTATGCCGACCCGAAAAGTCACACCAACTGCCCGCACAACAAATACATCAAAGCCTGCGAAAAAGCGATCCGCAGCCACCTCTCGTAGCCCCTCTTCATCCCTGAGGTGCAGCGCAAAAAAAATTGCCTTCGTCTGTGGGCACTCCCCAAAAAGCAGCTCTTGGCACACCCTCTGGCCTGTCTGGCTCTCTACCCGAGCCCAAGCACACGGCTACAAGTTCGAGCACCACTCTGTCACCACCCCCGATCAATGGCCCTCCTTGGCTCGCGAGATGCGCTATCGCGGGGTGCGGGGAGTGGTCTTTGCCAATCTCTCCAATCCTGCATGGCAGCGCACAATCCGCAGCGATCACCTCAGCATGGTTTGGCTGGGGGGCATGGTGGAAAAACCTTTTCTCCACACTATCAAATCCGATGTAGCCGACACCATCGAACGCGCCGTCGCCGCGCTCTCTCTAGCAGGAGCCTCCCGCATCGGCCTCGTCTGCGTGCGGCACGAACCCGAAATCGTTATGGACGATGCGATACGAGACACGGTCATGAACCAGTGCAGGGCCCGCCATCCCCAGGCGGGTGTCGTCCCCTTGCTCACCGCCACTTTCCGCGAGACAACGCTCGCCCGCCGCTTGCAGAAATGGCATGAGTCTCACAGTCCCGAGGTTGTGATCAGCCTCCCGATCATTGGCGACTACTTGGCGGAATGTTGTTCGGGTTTTGATAAACCACGCATGTTCTGTTCATTGGCTGCCGGCACTCCCGCACTAGGAACCCACCCAAACCAAGGGTTTTCAGAAATGGAAGAACAACTCACAGAATTGGCTATTGCCCGACTGGACTCCATGATTCGCTTCAGTGAAACAGGTCTTCCTTCTGAGCCAGCAGTGACACTGGTCAGGCAAAAATGGATAGGCACGCCACTCGGCCCTTTTGGAGAATTACCCCAGCGAAAAAGCCGTTCGCGCGCACGAAAAAAAATAAGCCCCAGCCAGCCGAGCCGTTCAAAGAAAAAATAAACCGCTTACTCGGCGACTACTGATCCAAACAACAGAGCCCTCTCAGCGGGTATATTTGATGATCTCATGATAAACCGTCTCAGCCGAGAGACCCTTGGTCAGATACCCCGAGGCACCTGCCTGAATGGCACGAGGAACGATGCCGTCCTCCATACCCATTCCCGTCAGGACAATCACTGGCACAGTGGCGTGGACTTTCCGGATGGACTGAATCAGCCCAAGTCCATCTAGCTCATCGGAACCCAAATTCAAATCCACCAAAATCGTGTCTGGTTTATTGGTCGCCAGATATTGCATTGTGGAACTGGCATCGCCGAATGTCTCACACTTATGTCCGTTGTATTCAAGAAGGCTTTGCAAGAAAGTCCTGATCGCTTCGACATCATCTACGATAACAAAAAGTTTCGCTGAGTCGGTGGGGGTAGTGCTCTGTGTCATACTTGCAATCGTCCTCTTAGGGTATCGTGGGGATGGGTGGAAGTGGAATCTGCGTTGGCTCCGAAACTATCGGTATCTGGATCACAGGAGGCGCGGCAGGCTCAGCCGTAAGTGTCTTGACCTCAGAGAGACGGAAGACTTTGGGCAACTCATCGGCTGTCGGCTTCATGTTCAATATTTTATCCAGCATCTCGTTGGCTGTCTGAGCCGTGCCGGTGAAATTCACAATCTGCGTCTGGAGCGGGCGACGCTGCCCCTCGATATAAAGAATGTATCCAACTAACCCGGACGGGATGACAGGCACAGTGTAGTGCTTTTTTGTCACCTTGTTGGAGGCATTACTCTCTTTCGTATTCAGCGTCACAGGGACTGGCTCTGCTCCCCCGGGAGCCACCAGCAGGAGCAGTCGAAGATCTCGCTGGTCGAGGGCTGCCGCAGGAATATCTCCCGCTGCAAAAACATCCAGTATTTGCGCTTGCTGAGACCACGGCAAGGGTTTGCCACCAGCGTCCCGCTGTATCACCAAATTTGTATCGCCTTCCACCGTAAGATTTTTATCGAATGAAGGGAGATAAAAACCTTTGACCCAATAGCGGCGTGAGGGAACCATCAGAGTATTGAACCCTTGCCCATCGGGGGTGTGAGTATAATCCTCAAGTGTAATACGCAGGCTCCGCGCCTCTGCTACGAGATGGTAATTTGTAGGCTTCACCCCAACGATGATGGTGCCACTTTTCCAAGTATTGAGATATTCTGAGCGTAAAGCCGAACCCTTGGGCTCGCTGCCTATGTCAAAAAATTTTGAGCTATAAGCCTCGGCCAACCCCGTATATTCCAAACCGTGTGGCACCCATGCCATTGGCCCATTCACATAACGATCGGAATTGACCACGGTAGGAGTCGCTGCCTTAGCCGCCGCCAAGGATTCCCGCTCCAACACCAGATTCGGATCTTCCCGGAAAAGAAAGTAGGCACATACCCATAGCACCAAGGCTCCGTAGCCCAAGGCCAATGCGGTCATGCGGCGTTTGGCATCCCGCTCGTTTCGGGTGTGGCTCAAGTGCGCCATCACGATCGTGAGCGGAAACGCCACTATGCTCCACCAGCCTAACACCACGGCAAATTCAAGGCGTTTTTTCTCTTTCTCAATCATCATGTTCAGCATCGCGTCCGCACTCGGCCTCGGCGTCTGCACGCGCTGCTGGATTCCCGCAGCTTTTTGCACCTGAGGCTGAGCTTGATTGAGCAGCGACATGCGCTCCACTGTCGCTATTGGCTGACGATACAGGTGCTGGGGCACCACAGCCGCCGTCTTCAGAGTGGCTTGGGGCATCTTGACCACCGTGATGGGCTGGGAGGCGCTTCCGCGAATCATATACGCATCGAAAATAAGCATGGTGTCCGCCACCATGATGATGTCCTGATGCACCAGAGCCCGGGTTTTCACGCGCTCACCGTTGACCATGGTTCCGTTAAAGGAGCCTATGTCGTGCAAAGTATGCAGATTGTCGTGGCAAGAAATCAGTGCGTGGCGTGAAGAAATCGCATCAGAATCCAAGACAATATCACAGGTAGGATCCCGACCCACCATGGTCGAAGCACCAAGGTAATAAGTAGCTTGATAAGCTCCGTTTTTTACGAGCAACAACGCGGCCATATCATTCAAACACTAGGCGTAACAACTGTTTTGTCACTCGTTTTATCACTCGAAGAGCAGCCTCCGCAACTTTGTTACTTGGAGATAATCATTGCAGCATTCGCCTGCTTCGCCCGAATAAACACTCCCATCACGAGACCCACGGATCCGGCAACGACCATGTGGCCTGCTCGATATACCGCCCTGCCCGACTCTCGTAGAGACACATTCGTTCGGTCACCATCGCAACTGGTTCGAACTCCCTGTTTTTCTTCACAAATTGTCGAGCACTCTCCGCGCCACGCTCCCCTACCTTGGCCAAGGTCACATGAGGCCGGAACGGCCTAGTCTCCAACTCAAAACCACACCGCAATAGCGCCTCCTCCACCCTCCGACGCAAGAGCAGAAAAAACGGGTGTATCTTGATCGGCCCCGCCCAAAGCACAAATGGACTGCCCCTCTTGGAAAAAGAGCCCACTTCTCCCACTTCAATTGGAAAACGCGACACGCGCACACCGTCGAGGGCGCTGCAAATCTGCTCCACTCGGTTCCTCTCTACCGCCCCGAGAAATTTCAGCGTGAAGTGGTAGTGCTCTGGCTCTTTCCACCTCAGCCCGGCATGCGGACAATCTCCACAACACTCGGACAACACTTCTTGCACTCCAAGGGGCACCGGTAGAGCCACGAATAAACGCATCTGCGGCAGCACAGGACTGGTCGGTTCTGTTTCCATCCCACAACTCTGCGCTGTGTCTTCACCAAGTCAAAGCGTGCCTGCGATTCTCCAGCCTATGAGCATTCATCCCAGATCATGCCCTAGCATGCGAAGGAACAGTTGCGAGGCACAGGCTCGCCTACCCTTATGGGGTTCCGCTGTTGTGATCTACTGCAAACCCTGAGCAACAAAACAGATGCACCCATCGCGCTCTATTGCATAATCTGGGTTCAACACGCTTATTATTCTGAAAAAC
>DYRQ01000094.1 GCA_020718645.1 Verrucomicrobium spinosum | reverse complement strand
GATCACCAAAGTGGTGAACGAAATCTAGCGGCAAAACGAGCAAAGTTTTCAATCCCAACGGATAGCCAGGCAGCCTCGGCTGGTCTCAAGGCACATCTGCTTTGTTGCCTGTTGTTTGCGGTAATTCACTACAGCGGTATTCATCGAACAGGCGAGCCTGCACGCCTTGTAGCTAGGCCTGTCGCACGCTATACCCGTTTTTTTGATTCAATGTGCTAATCCGGTTCGGTGACGCTTTTGCTTTGACACGGTGCCAACCTGCGCGCATAGTGAGCATTCCTATTTATACCGAAAGCGAGGTGAATTTTAGTGAGCGAAGTCCGATTGAAAAAAGGTGAGTCCGTCGAGAAGGCCCTGCGCCGTCTCAAGAAGAAGCTGGATCGCGAGGGCACCCTCCGCGAAGCTCGTCAGCGTAAAAACCACGAGAAGCCCAGCGAGAAAAAGCGCCGTAAGCTCAAAACGCCTCGCATCAATTACTGGGGAAATTTCTCCCTCTAATCTGGTGTGTTGAAGCCAAGATTTATCTTGGTATGCTGAAAAGAAACCCGGTTCATTCAAGGCCGGGTTTTTTTATGCCCTGAAATCGCTCGCTACTCTGCTGGGCCGGAGAGCAGCCGAGAGACGCGAGGATCTTTGCAGAGCGATACGGCTGTTTGCCATGGTGCTGACCAGCGGGTAGGGGGTTCGTATCGCGATCGTGCCCACAGGATGTCCGTGGTGTCTGGGATCCAATTTTTCGAGAGAACAATCCCCATGAGCGATGGCGTGACAGGGAGGTAGGAGAGGATGGTGTTCCGGTGTTCGGGTGCGGCCAGCAGGCTGATGGCGAAGAGTGTGATCTGTCCTCGAGCGGTCGTGGGGCTATCTTGCGCTGGGGCTTCACGGTAGAGCGCCTTGAGGAGAGCCGGCAGTCGCTCAGAGCCCAGTTGCGCAAGACGGAGGACGCAGGGGTGAGAAAGCGAGGGTCGGGAAGAGGGGGCTACTTGTTTTAAAACAGAGGAGATAAAGTGTTCTTCCGCCTCGCGATCTGCGGGTGGCATGGGGATAGCCGCGATGAGTCTTGGATCGGTGGCAGCCTCGGGGCTGAGCCATGCAGAGGGGGTGGGCGTCTGGTGGGGAAGCAGATATTTACCGTGCTGGGTCGAGTATTGGAGCTGGAGTTCCTCGCGGGCACACCAGCCGGGCAAATCTTCGTGGGGAGGTTCGCAGAAAGCGGAAAATGCCGCAGCTCGCAGCATGGGGTCAGGGAAGAGGGTGGAGTCGGAAGCGTGAGAGAAAAGCCACGCGAGTGCCTGGCTGTTGCCGTGCATGGCGGCGAGTATGGCTGCGTCCCTCTGGTGGGCAGGGGAGACAGGTTGTTTGGACTGTTTAGCCCATGCTTCCAGAGCGACTTTGGCTGGGTCGGCGCCATCTACAAAAAGCAGGTGGCAGAAGTTGGTGGCATCTGGCCAGTTGATACAGGACTGCTGGAGGGCGGGCAAGAGTGTCGGGTCATGGAGGCGGCAAGCCACACGAAAGGCGGGGGCATCCCAGAGGTATTTCAAACCCATCTCACGGACGCCTTGTAGCATGCTTGGTTGAGCGGCGTATTCCCAGCCTTGGTCTTCGATCAGAAGGGCCAGGCCTGGGCAGAGGGGTAGGGCGGAGAGAATCGTATCACGGGTAGCGTGTGATGCCATTTTTTGAGCGGCAGCGAGGAGAGCTTGCTGGGCAGGAGCCGAGCCTCTGTATTGATCGCGGGTCATGCGCGGGAGGTTGGCCATAGCATCCAGCAGATAGGGCAGACCTGTGGTGCCGACACGGAGTAGTGCGGGCACTATTTCCTCTGGTGTGACCGGGTGGTCTGGATCGGAGAGTTTCTGGAGTTCGGCGCTGATGTAGGCTTTGATTTTTGGAGGGGAAGAGCCGAGGTGTGAGGGGAAGGGGTCGGACACTCGCGAGCTTTCGCCTGGGCGCCTGTCGGAGGAGGCTTCGGTCGAGCGGGACTCTTCGATGAGTTTTTTGCGAGCCTCTTCGAGTGGGGGGAGCGCCCTGTCTTCGCGCAGTTGAGCCACGCGCTGGAGCAGGTCTGTCTTCGAGTAATGAACTTCGGCGCGGGCTAGTCCGCTTTCGAGAAAGAGGGTTTCGCCTTGGATGTCTTTGAGGGTGGCATTGCGTCCGGAGGCCAGCTTGAGCTGGCCTTTCGCGACCTCCTCCAGATAGATGGTCATGGCGAGGGGTTCCGACACAGCCACTTGGCGTGGCCAGTCGAATGGTTGACTCCGAACCTCGCTGATGGTGGGGAGCTGCGCGTAGGCAACCGAGGCAGCGAGCACCAAGAGGCAGGAGAAAACACTGGGGCTCACGGCTTCTGGGCATCCAATTTTTTTAGAGCCTCGGCCAGCAGTTGAGGGTTGCCGAAACGGAGCGCCTCGGCGATGCGGGCGTTGTCGGGGGAGGCACTGCGCTGGAGGTCAGATGCCAAGGCGAGTTGGAGGTCGCGATCCTGCCACGGCTGACTGAGTCGGCGCACGACGGCGTGGTATTTGGGCACGAGTCCATTCAAAACAGCATCGGGCTTGGAGGGCGTAAAGGGATTTTTCGAAAGGGATTTCAGTGTGTCTGCTGCTGAGGCCGTGTCGAAGGCCGCTAGGTGGAGGCGTATTTTTAACTGAAGCGCGTCAGCCAAGGTGGGATTGTGGTAGAGTGCTTTAGAGACATGGCGGTAGGCGTCATCCAGATCTCCGAGTTGCAAGTGTTGGCGGGCGACTTGGAGGGAGGCTTCGGCAGCGGTCTTAGCGGCTTCAGCCACCTGTCTTTTAGCTAACTCCTGATCCTTGAGCAATTTTTTGCGCGCCTCGATATCATCGTTTGAGGCTTGGTCAAGGCGAGCAGAGACTTCGCGGGCTACCTTCTCCTTCTCCTCAGCAATACGGCGGGCATCCCGAGCTTCAGAATCTCGCCTTTTGGCAAAGTCCAACGCTCTCTCCAGTTCGCCTTTTTGTGTGGCAGCTTGCTGTTGGGCTGTGTCTCGCTCGATTTTCGCCTGTTCAGCTTCCTTGGCTTTTTCTTCGGCCATGCGGCGGTGCTGTTCGGCGATGACCCGTTCGTGTTGGTAGGAGACAGAAAAAAAGAGGAAGCCGGCGCAGATCGTGACGAGCCCAGTGGCGATGGCGATGGAGGTTGCTTGGTTCCTTCGGACTAGGCGCTTGAGCATGGCCAAGCTGGTAATGGGGCGAGCGGTGACTGGTGATCCCGTGGATAGGCTCTCGAGGTCGGACCGAAGAACCGACAGGGTTTTGTATCGCTCGGCTGTCTCTGGGCGGAGGGCTTTCAGCACAACAATTTCCATCGGAAGCGAGAGATGAGTATTGAGAGAACGGGGGCGGATGGGGTCGTGGTGTTGTAGCCGCTGGATGTCGTCGCCGAGGTTGTTGGACGAGTGGAAATGGCGCCTGCCAGTCAGCATCTGGTAGAGGATGCAGCCGATGGAATAGATATCGGCCTGTTCGCTGACATGTTTGCTGGAGACCGCCTGTTCAGGTGCCATGTAGTCCACGGTGCCCATGATCTGGCCGCTGAGGGAGAGAGAGACATCGAAGGATTCGGACTGCATTTTCGCGAGTCCGAAATCCATGACCACTGGCTCTCCGTCAGCACGCAGCATAATGTTGGAGGGTTTGAGGTCGCGATGCAGCACGCCGTTGGCATGGGCGTGTTCCATCGCTTCACAGACACGGCGGATAATCCAGAGCGTGCGGTCGTGCGGGAGGATGCGGTATTCCACCTTGATGGTGCCTTGGGGAATAAAGGGATCGTTGTCAGGATCCAGATCCTCGACATAGGTCATTGTTTTTTCTACCAAAGCCGGGATAGCGAATTCCTCGAGCTCGGCGGTGTCGGTGGGCAAGGATTTATTGCGCAGAGAGAGAACGGAACTGAGAGGGACGCCGTCAATATATTCCATAGCGATGTAGGTGATGCCTTCAGCATCGCCGACCTCAATGATGCGGCAGATATTGCGGTGGGAGAGTTTGCCCATGATAGCCGCCTCGCGCTTGAGGCGTTTGATCTGGATGGGAGATAGGCCAAGTTCCGGTAATAGCTTTTTAACCGCGACTGGATTACCGAAGCGGTCGCGAGCCAGCCAGACTTCGCTCATACCGCCGCGGCCTAGGACTTTGACCAGTCGGTATTTGCCGAAAGTCTCGTATTTGGCTACACGAGCCTTGCGCCCACCGGAAAGTTCCATGTCGAGGAAGTCGTCGTAGGGGGTCGAGACGAATATCATGGGTTGGTGCTGGGAAAGGCCTTTCACCACCGTCTCGTGTAGGTATCGGAAGCGCAGGACAAATTTATCAGGGGCTTTATCCAGCTCGGGGCCGACCGAGATGCAGATGCCCCGCAACTCTTCTTCCAGCGGCAGGAGACCCTCGGCGATCAGGTCGGTGCTGGAAACGGTGATGGGATCTCTGACCCTCTGCATTTTCCACCCTGATGGCAGCACCTCGAGCACGGAATGGAGGCAAGCCTCACTCATGACCACCGTGCCACCCCTGCCTAGGGTGAGGTAGTGGCGGGCGATCAGAGTGGCGCAGCCTGCCATGTGGAGCAGGTGTTCTGTCTGGAAAAAAAGTGGGTCTCCCGTGTGGAGACAAACATCGCAGTCTGGCACATCACAAGAGCCTTGGTCAGGGCCGGGCAGCGTATCGCAGATGGCCGACCAACGAGAAGTGAGCGAGCAGGCGCACATCGTAGCGCGCAGCGCGTGATGAACCGACTTGCCCGCGAGCCCAAAAATAGCGGTGGCACGACCTGGTGCAGTGAAAAGCACAGAGCCGCCATATTCCGCCAAGCATTGCTCCACCTGCTGGGAGAAAGAGTCGAGGATGCTTTTCAGGAAATCGGGGTCGAGCTGTTCGGCGAGGATATCGAACCGCTTGAGGCCGACCTCGAACAAGGTGGTATGGCGCGAAGCCACCGTAGTGACCGGGGCGTGAACCAGAAGCTCGGAAGGGGCGGAAAGTTCCTGCATTTTTGTGTGAGCATATTCTGTCGTTTGGTTCTGGCAAAAGCAACTGCATTTGCAGGCTTGGAGAAATCTTCTTGCCGTGCAAATGTGTGCTCAGAAATGAGGGTATCTGACACATGCAGATTGCTGAATTGAGAGTGGTTGGCTTCCGGTGTTTTGCATCGGGCTCGTGGCGGTTTGCTCCTGGGGTTAATTACATCCTCGGTCCCAATGGAGCTGGCAAAACCTCCATCTTGGAGGCTGCTCATGCGGTATCCAGATTCAAGTCGTTTCGTGCTTCCAACCTGCGCGACCTGATAGCCAAGGGGTCTCAGGAATTCGGTGTTCATGCAGTCTGTGAGAAGAGTGAACTGCGTTTGTCGTGGCGCGCAGGCAAGAGAGCTTTTTGGGTGGACGGCGTGCTTTCGGATCATCCCACCGAGGCCTGGGGGCTGCTGGCTGTAGTTCCATTCACTTCGCATGATCTCGAGATTGTGAGGGGTGGCCCTGCTTATAAACGGTTATTTCTCAACACGCTCATGGCACAGACTGACCGGGACACCATATCCCGTCAGCTCCGATACCAAGAGATCGTTCGGCAGCGCAACGCCTACCTGCAAGCTGATCCCAGCCCGGATCGCCAGGTGTTTGATATTTTGACAGAGCAGATGATCGCAGTGGGGTGTGAGTTGCAGAAACGCAGAGCGCAGGTAGCAGGCGCTTTTGAAAAAATGGCTGCGCGCGTGCATGCAGTTATTGCCGGTAAACCCGAGACTTTTTCTGTCACACTCAGGGAGAACCACTGGAATGCCGATCTCCAGGCGGAGAGGGAGGCCGGGCATTCTCTCATCGGTTTCCAGCGTGATTATGTGGATTTTGCAGTAGAGGGGCGCTCGGCTTCCCGCTTCGCCAGTGAAGGGCAACAGCGAACAGCGGCACTCGCTCTGCGGGCGGCTGAGTTTTTGATTGTTCGCTCCAAGATCGGAGTTCCTCCTGTGGTGTTGGCGGACGATGTGTTCGGTGAGTTGGATCCTGCCAGACGAGAGGCGTTGCTCTCTCTGGTTCAAGAGGCCGGGCAAGTGCTGATCACTTGCACTAAAAAGCCAGTGGACGCCACGGGCGACGCCACTACTCTGACCTTATAATGCAGGCTCACGATCAGACTATTTTAGTGGTAGGCGGTGCGACGGCTTCGGGAAAAAGTGCGGTGTCTTTAGAGTTGGCCCGGCGCTTGGGTGGCGAAATTCTCTGTGCAGACTCCATGCAGGTTTATCGTGGGCTCGATATCGCCACTGCCAAGCCCGATAGCCGTGATCGCGCTCGTGTGCCCCATCACGGGCTCGATCTTGTGGAGGTGTCCGACTCATTTTCTGTGGCGGCTTGGCTGAAGGTGGCAGAAGATACACTCTCAAGCATGGTGCAGCGCAGAGTGGTGTCTCTCGTTGTGGGTGGAACCGGGCTCTACCTGCGGGCTTTGCTCTACGGGCTCGACGATCACCCTCCCACCGACCCGTTCCTCCTTGAGCAGTTTTCCGGGCTCGATACAAAAGAGCTGGCGGCCAAACTGGTTGCTCTCAACCCAACCCGAGCAGCCGACACTGATCTCCTGAATAGGCGGAGGGTCGAGCGGGCTTTGGCTCTTTGTTTATCTGAAACTGGGTCCAACCAGCAGACACAGAGTTGGCAGGGAGTGGCTCGTCCCCACAGGCTTTTTGTGTTGAGCCGAGAACCTGATGATCTGAGGGAGCGTATTCGTCGCCGTGTTGATGCCATGTTCGAAGCAGGGTTGTTGGAGGAGTTCAGTCGCGCGCGCGAGCTTGGGCTCGGACCTGGTTCTACGGCCTGGCAGGCGCTGGGTTACAAGGAAATCCAAGAGACTTTGGATCGGGGCGGGGGCGAGGCGCCGTGTCGGGAGCTGATCCGAGCCCGCACCTGGACCTACGCCCGCAGACAGCAGACCTGGTTTCGCAAAGAGCGAACAGCAGAGTGGGTCCTAGTCAAGGCTCACGAATCCCCTGAGGCTGTAGCTGATCGTATCGCGACTCTCTGGACGCAGGGCAGGGAGGGAGAGTTTCAGACATGAATCCGGTCATTTTTTTAGACGCTCTCGCCACTGCGCCGATGCTGCCGCAGGTAGCCGAGATCATGCGTCACGCTTTGGAAAACCAATTTGAAGTGCCAACGGGCGCCTACAGTGGGGCTCGACGAGCCCGGGAGGCGTTGGCTCTGGCGCGTCATCATTGCGCTGAGTTTCTGGGAGTGAAAAGAGAGGAAGTCATCTTCACAAATTCGGGGGCAGAAGCCTGCAACATCGCGCTCGGTGGCGTGGATTCATGGTTGCGGGCTCGAGGGAAAACAAGTGTAGTCGTAGGGGCAGCCGAGCACCCGGTCGTGTTGCTCTGCGCGCGCAGGTTAGCCGAGAGATTGGGTGGAGAATGTCGTCTGGTTCCAGTCAATGCGAAAGGCCGGGTGAGTCTGAGCGATTTGGGTGGTTTGTTGGATGATTCTGTGGGGCTGGTAGCCATGCAGGCAGCCAACCACGAGATAGGCACCGTGCAGGATGCGGTTTCGGCTGCTGTGCTGGCACATGATGTTGATGCTCTATTCCTCTGCGATGCGACCGCGGCTGCCGGGTGGCTCCCGTTAAAAGAGTGCTGTGCCGGTGCTGATATGACGCTCTACTCCTCGCATCGTTTTGGTGGACCGAAGGGGGTGGGGGTTCTCCAGGTGCGCAGTGGGATCAAGCTTCAGCCACTTCTTCTTGGAGGCAGTCAAGAAAACGGGCTGCGGCCTGGCGCGTTGAATCTTCCTGCCATCCTTGGCATGGGTGAAGTCTGCCGCCTTCATCTGGGCGGGCTGGAGGAAAAAGTCAGCGGTGTGCGGCAATGGCAACTGGCGCTGCACTCTTTCCTCTGCTCGGCAGTTCCCTCCTTGACCCTCAATGGGGCAGAGATTGGTCAAGCTCGTCTTCCGCATAATCTCCACTACTGGAGCGAAGCTGTAGAGGGTGAAGCGCTCGCTTTGATGTGCGATGCTCAAGGTGTAGCCATCGGAGCTGGTCCCGGTTGTGTCATCAGTGGGGAGAAACTCACTCCCACTATGAAAGCTCTGGGATGGGATCGAGCTCGAGCCAGACGCAGTTTTTGGTTAGGACTACACCCTCGGCTCAGCACGCAAGAAGTGCTCGGTGCCGCCACCGTCATTGCGCAGGGTATCGCCAAGGCACGAAGCCTGTCGCCTACATGGCAAGAGCGAGTCTCGCCTGGCAACGGGGTCTAACCGGAGTATCTCTTCGGATCCGGTCTAGGCTTAAGGCTGATCATCTTTCCAAGAGGGAGACTGTCTTTCTTCGACAGAGAAAGTAGCGGTGACTGCCCGATGATCCGAGGCCGTGGACCACCAGACGCTATCGGGTGAGCCTGCTGGTTCCCGATAGACAAACGACTGCTCAGGCACCAATTCATTGCGGGCACCATCGCTCATAAAAATATGGTCTATGCGCGAATAACTTTTCAAGGGGTAATAAAAGTGTGACCAGAGGTCGCCGTGGTAATCGCCTCTCCACATCCACCATAATTTTGGCTGGCCTTTGGAGCCTTGGATGATCTTGATGGCAGGGGTGCTCAACTCGTCATTGAAATCGCCCATGGCCACCAGATTACGATTGGGATTTTCTTGCAGAAGCCGGTCAATGTGTGAGCGCATTACCGTCGCCTCATTGCGGCGGATGATCTGTTGTCCCTCCTCCTGCGTCTTCGAGTCATTGAGCGAGGGGTCGTTGCGCTTGGATTTGAGATGCACCAAGAGAACATCAATGCGGTAATCTGGGGTTACCCGTATGCCTGCATGGGTGATACCTCTTTCTACCTTGCGTGTCTCGGTGGAGTTTTTGCCTCCGCTGCGCCGCGTGACTTCGTAGCTATCTAGGTTCAGCGCGCCTTTCTCCTCGATCGGATAGCGGCTCAGGAGCAGGGTCTGGATACGGGGATCATTTCCTTTGATGCTGAAAGTATGCGGGTAGTTCAGGCCATTTTTTGCGAGTGTTTCGAGGAAATGTTTTATGTATTTATCTTCGGGGTCTTGGAGGATTTCCTCTACGCCGAGGATGTCAGGTTGGATAGATTTAAGAATGTTGATGACCGCCTGTTGCTCCTTCTCAGGCTTCATGGCTTGCGGGACGCGCTTCCCCTCGATGATGCGATCGGTGACACCCCAGTTCTGGACATTGTAGGTGGTGATTTTGAAAGTTTTAGCCGGCCCGCTGTCCTCGCTCATGAGGACGCTGGGCGATGAGTAAAACAGCGCGCAGAGCAAAGAGGTGATGACAGAAGTAGAAATGAATCGTCTCATGCTCAACACCTAGACGGATAGGTAGGGGGAAACCGTGTCATTCTTGTGCCAATAGAGTGTCATGAGCACTTGGCTGAGATCGGCACTTGGGCACGAAATAACACCCGGATTTCGGGTGTTGTGTGGTGAATTTCTCAGGCTCGTCCAGGTGACAAGCTAGGATGAGAGGATTACTTAATTTCTTTGTGCACCGTGTGGCGGCGCAGGAAGGGGTTGAATTTCTTCTTTTCCACACGCTCGGTGGAAGTTTTCTTGTTGCGCGTGCTCATGTAGCGGGAAGCTGGTTTATTTTCCTTTTTGGCCTCGGTGCACTCAAGCGTAATAATCTCTCTGGGCATATATTTTCCTGTTAAAATGAATAAGAATGTCAAAGCTAGGTGGCAGTCGCGAGTTTGAAAAGCTTTTTTTTTCGCCATAATCCCATTC